>JAJYKN010000391.1 GCA_021788515.1 Nitrospirota bacterium
GCCTTCGTTCCCTGCTATTTCTTACCGTCTTCTCTTCGTTGCCTTTTTTTTCGCTTTTTTCTTTGTTGCCTTTTTCTTGGCTGCCTTTTTCTTTGTGGCCTTCTTTTTTGTTGCCTTTTTCTTCGTCGTTTTTTTCTTTACCGCTTTTTTCTTTGCCTTCTTTGCCGCTTTCTTCTTGGCCGGTTTCTTTTTCGCTGCCGAAGCCGGTGCCGCCGGCGCTACCGGGATGTTTGCAGCCGTTGCTTCAAGACCGCAGCAATACACCGGCTCCTCGTACACATCTCCGGTCCTGGTAACATCGATCTTCCTGCCGCACACCCTGCACTCATACTGCATGATTCTTTCCATAGCCATACGCGTGCCCTCCTTGGTAAGCAGATCACCCGCGTGTTCGCGGGCGGAATAACGCACTGACGTTTTTTACATCGTGCCCGGAGAATTGTTCGGGGCCTGTACGCAAACACCGCGTGCAGAGCGGTTATAACTCTTTTTCATTATGAATTACTCTAGAATCATCTCCATCAAATGTCAAGTTTTTTCGTGAATTTCAGAGTTAACACCATACCCGGGGCTGTTTCTTGTTCGCGTTGACCATGGCCGTCCTTCTCTTGTCCGCTTCTCTCAACTCCCAGATCTTTTCCATCCCTTCAATTGCAGCGGACAAGGCCTCATCAGTCTTTTTCCCTTCCCATTCCCTGGCCTCGGCAAGCCGGTAAAGTTCAAGGATTACCTCCTCAAGCGACATACGCAATCTCCTTTAAAAAACAGCATGTTGTCATTTTTTTATCGTAATGCACTCTGTCCGGCTGCATTCGCGCATAAAAAAACCGGGAGAAGATCCCCCGGAATATTTGTTCATTCGGTCTGGCCAGCCCCTGCGAAACGCGGAAAAACATGGTTCGGATCAGTTGATCTCCAACGGCGTAATTTGCGCGTTTTCCTTCCTGGTCCCGAAACCCGCGCTCCGCGTTCACGCGCTATCCGCATTTTGAGAACCCGCAGCCGCGGCAAAAGGCGCAGCCTTCGCCGAACTCCAGAAGCCCGCCGCAATCAGGGCATTCGGGACAGAGGCCGAGGTGGTTCGTGTTCCCGCCGTTTGCGCAATCGGACGAAGTGTAGCCTACCGTGGGCTGGGCGGGCTTACTAAGGATATGCTGGCGATGAGTCTCGTGGTCTTTGGTATAGCGCTCGAGCGCCCGGCCTATGGCATCGGGACAGGACAGGATAGAGCCGCCCTCACCCCAGGCCGGCGACGGGCAGCGGATGCCCTTCACCTGCTTGATGATGGAATCGATGGATACGCCGGACCGGAGCGCCAGGGAAACCATGCGTGAGACCGCCTCGGACTGGCTCGCTGCGCACCCGCCGGACTTGCCCATGGTCGAAAAAACCTCGCAGATGCCTTCCTCGTCCTCATTGATCGTAATGTAGAGGTTGCCGCAGCCGGTGGGGAGCTTCTGGGTAACGCCGTGGGTAAGCGCCGGACGGTTCCGCGGCTTCTTCTCCTCGGCCAGTTCGGGCGAGGCAGAGGCGACGGTGACATGATGGTTTGCTGCCGCGGCCTTGCGCGCCTTTTCCGTGGCCCCGGTGGACAGCACCTGCTCGTCACGGGACCCGTCACGGTAAATGGTCACTCCCTTGCAGCCGGTCTTGTAAGCCATCAGGTAGACCTTTTCGACGTCCTTCTGCGTGGCGCTGTGCGGAAAGTTCACGGTCTTGGACACCGCATTGTCCGTATATTTCTGGAACGCGGCCTGCATCCGGATATGCCACTCCGGGGTAATGTCGTGGGCCGTGACGAATACCCGCTGCACATCCGCGGGAACGGTTGCGATGCCCGTGCATCCGCCGTGCTCGGCGATTTCCTTCATCAGGGACGCGGAAGCAAAACCACGGGCCTTGGCGACCCGCTCGAACACGGGGTTTACCTCGATCATCTCGGTGCCGTCGAGCACCTTGCGCATGAAGGTGAGGCCGAAGAGCGGCTCAATGCCGCTGGAGCAGCCTGCGATGATGGACAGGGTGCCCGTGGGCGCGATGGTCGTGACCGTCGCGTTCCGAAGCGGAGCCATGCCGGGTTTGTCGTAGATGCTTCCCTTGAAGTTCGGGAAGGCCCCGCGCTCCTTGGCCAGTTCAGCGCTGATTTTCCTGCCTTCATCGGTGATAAACTTCATCACGGTTTCTCCTACCTTAACCGCCTCGTCGGAGTTGTAGGGAACGCCCATTTCGAGCAGCATGTCGGCAAAACCCATGACTCCCAGGCCGATCTTGCGGTTCGAGCGGGTCATCTCGCTGATCTTTTCGAGGGGATAGCGGTTCACATCGATCACGTTGTCCAGGAAGTGGACCGCCTGCTGCACCGTGTGCCGAAGCCTGTCGAAATCGATGGATTTGCCGTTTGGCGCCAGCATCGTGGCAAGGTTGATCGAGCCCAGGTTGCAGGACTCGTAGGGAAGCAGCGGCTGCTCGCCGCAGGGATTGGTGGATTCCACCATGCCCACGTGCGGCGTGGGATTGTACTGATTGATGCGGTCGAGGAAGATGATGCCCGGGTCGCCGTTCTTCCAGGCCATGTTCACGATCGTGTCGAAGACTTTGCGCGCCTGAAGGCGCTTGACCACCGCCTTGCCGCGCGGCGTGACCAGGTCATACTCGCCGTTCTTGTCCACGGCGTCCATGAAGGTATCGGTCATGGCAACGGAGATGTTGAAATTGTTCAGGCGGTCGTTCTGCTGCTTGCAGGTGATGAAATCGAGGACGTCGGGATGGTCTACGGACAGGATGCC
>JAJYKN010000392.1 GCA_021788515.1 Nitrospirota bacterium
CGCTTCGTTTTTCACGCGAAGGCGAACTTCCCCCCGAAAAACTCGCCGGCCGTCTCATTTCCCTGCGGAATGAATCGAACAATGATGTCGCGATGGGCATCATCGAGGAAGCGGCCGGCAAAGCTTTGCGCATCAGGACGTTTTATGATAGCTCGGCGCCGGGATTCGCGCGCGCCGGCAAGATCGCGACTATAATCGCAGGCCAGATAAGCGTAGACATGGGCTCCGAATTGAATGATTCGCAATGACAGCATGACAAAACTTGAAGCCATGACCACTATCTGGACGATAGGACACTCAACGCACACCTTCGAGGAGTTCATCGAGCTCCTGAAGCACGTTGAAACGAACGAAGGCGCGAAAGGCATCGCCCGCATCGTCGACGTCCGCACCGTCCCGCGCTCGCGGCACGTGCCGCAGTTCAACCGCGAAGCGCTCGAAAAGGCACTGCCGGCCGAGGGCAGCGAATACATCCATATGGAAAGCCTGGGCGGCTGGCGCAAGGCGGCAAAGGACTCAATAAACAGCGGCTGGCGCAACGCGGGTTTTCGCGGCTACGCCGACTACATGCAGACCGGGGAATTCGCGCAGGCCGCGGCTGAGCTCATCAAACTCGCGGAAGAAAAGCCAACTGCGATCATGTGCGCCGAAGCGGTTCCTTTCCGTTGCCACCGTTCGCTCATTTCAGACTTTCTGGTAACGCGCGGGCTGGAGGTGCTGCATATATATCCTTCCGGAGAGCTCAAACCGCACGAGCTGACATCGTTCGCGCGGGTCGTCGAAGGGCGGATAACCTACCCGAGCCCCGCGGACGACCGGCTTTTCTAGGCGTCGCGCAAACGCGCCGGCCGCGGATGCGAAGGTGTCGCATAGCCGCGCCGGTCATGATCCGAAGGCGTCACGCAAACGCGCCGGCCGCGCTTCGCAGGCGTGCGCCACCCGAACCCACATCAGATGGCGCACAATCGCTGACGTCTGGCAGCGTCTCCTCCACGAACGTGGATTACTTTTCGTATTCCCGTACCCCACCTCGTTAAACACTGCCATTCCTCCTCTGTCTCGTTGAGCACCAGTCAGTAATCAGGATGCCGGCACGCCCGTTTCACCTGCTCTTCCAGTGGGAATGTGAACATTAGAAAAAGCCCGCGGTTGCGGCGGTTTCGCCGCCGCCGGGCTCTCAAGGATTTTTAAAGGAGTGAGGAAAATGGCAGTCACGATGACATATTTCAAGGTACTGCCCGGGAAGACGCACGAGTTTGTCGACTTCGTGTGCGACGTCCGGGAGGGCCGCGCGGCCGAGCACGCGGCGTCAAGGCAGGCGGCCGGTCTCAAGGTTGAACGCGCCTGGCTCGAGCCGACAGCTGCGGGCGACGTCCTTATCATGTACTTCGAGGGCGGCGACCCGGCGAAGTCGGTCAGGATGCTGGCGGAATCCAGAGAGGAATACGACGTCTGGTACAAGGAACGGCTCGCCGACATCACCGGCGTCGATTTCAACGACCCGGCTTCCTACGTCCTCGGCGAAGCGGTCTTCGAATCGCCACGGTTCGAGCGTGAGGGCAAGAACATCCCGTATGCCACGGTTCTTCCGATACAGCCCGGCCAGATGGAGAAGTGGCGCGCCTGGCTCGACGAGCTGCTGGTCTCAAGAGAGAACGAGTATCGTAACTACCTCGAGCGTTATGACTTGAGCGCCGAGAAGATCTATCTGCTTCACCGGCCAGACGGGCCCGTTGCCATCCTCTATGCTGAGGGTGAGGACCCGGCCGGCTCCGTGGCAAAGTTCGCCCGGTCGCACAATCCCTTCGACGCCTGGATGCGCGAGGAGATGCTTTATCTGAACGGCATCGATTTCATCCGCCGCCAGACCGCGCCTCCGCCGGACCTGATGCTCGACTGGAAGACCGAAGCGAGGAGGGCAGCGGCATAATTCCTGCAAATAGCGGTAAAAAAGGAATGCGGCGCCGCGGCTCGAAATGCTTGGGGGTTACTTTTTCACGCCCGCGTGAAATAATAGGGCACTGCTACAGGGAGGCAGCATGGACTGTTTTCTTTGTAAACATTGCAAGGCCATCACCAACTCTCCGATAACAGCTCCCTGCGAAGAATCGCCTACCGGCGAGCACGAATGGATCACAGGGGATATGGTGGCAGATGAGGTTCAGATGGATTGGGACCGCGATCCGGATGAGCTTGCATCGTCCGCGAGCGAGAAGTAGCGCCAGGGCGCCCGAACTCGCAGCGGCACAGGTTCAGGCGGTTGCCCCGTAACCTGTTTTCTCCATCGCTTCCAGCCCGGCGACGATGTCGAGGATCTCGGAAGTGATCTCTCCCTGCCGCTCTTCGTTGAATTCGTGCTGCAGCTCGTCGAGGAAATCCGCGATGTTGCCCTCAGCGACCTGCATCGCCATGAGCCGGCTCGTGTTCTCGCTCACGAGTGATTCCACGAAGGTCTTCTCCAAAACCACGCGGATATACTGACTCGTCAAGGCGTCGAACAGCTGCTGCCAGTCCATTGTGAAGACCGGCCGCAGGGAAGAAGGCCAGTCCCTGTCCCGCAGCTCGCGCAGCGACTCGAGGTCGAGCGGGAAGAGCCTCGTCGTAAAGGGAATATAGTGGGCTCCCGCCAGCGACTTGTGGTGGAAGAGCAGTATCCGGCCGCAGCTGCCTTCCCGCCGCATCTCGTCGAAGTGAAGAAACAGCGACTGCACCGTGTTCCTCATCGCCTTTACCGAGCCGTCGAAGGGGAACTTCTTCTCGACGGGCTGGCGGGCGGC
>JAJYKN010000393.1 GCA_021788515.1 Nitrospirota bacterium
GGACCTTATTCTTACGGACATGAACATGCCGGAGCTGGACGGCGCGGGGCTGATCTGCGCGGTCCGGCTGGAACTAAAGCGGCAGACGCCGATCATTGTCATCACCACAAAGGGCGAACAGCAAGACCGTGAGCGGGGCATGGAACTCGGCGCAAACGGGTACATTACCAAACCGCTTGATATCAGGCAATTCAGGTCAACGGTCCTGAAATTCCTCTCCTGATCACAGCGCCGGTCCTGCTGCGTCATTCGCCGAAAAGTGCATTGTGCAAAACGAGTATCGTCAGGACTTCCTGCGAGGCGAAGTTCTTTTCTTCGCTGTTTTCTCTTTAAGAGCTGACGCGGAATACAGGTAATAGGCGCAGTCCGGCCCTACGAGCCTCCTCGCAGCATCGAAGGAAAGCTTTACCTTGCCGTCTATGACAAGCCTCCGGTACAGATACCGGAGCCGAATCTCCTCGGAAACAGGCTTCATAGTGCCCCGTCCATTATGCTGCCCGCTCTTGGGAACCATTTGTAAATCCGGCTCTTTTGCCGTCTGAGAAGAACGTCCATGATGCTCATATACCCTTAATATACCCATATGCGGGTATTTACTGCCTGTAAAATCATTAGTATGATATAATATGCAATAATTTGTACTACTTTGTAATTAGCAGCACGCCTTCCCGGGAGGGTCCTGGCATTGATAAAAAAAAGCAGGTCAGTCGTTATCATCAGCTCAATGCTTCTGGGCGCTGTCCTGGTGCTCATTGCAGTCGGTCTGGTGACAGTCGGAGACGATGGTTCTCCGGCGCACAGAGTGGTTGCCGGGCTTTTGTTTATGCTCACCGGGCTCGGCGCTCTCCTTGGGGTCGTTGTGCAGAAAAGCATGAAGACCTTTGCCAGACAGGCGGAGCAGTTTGCCACTCGCGACCCTTTGACGTACCTCTACAACCAGAAAACCTTCTGGGATTATATGGGATACGAGATCGAACGGGCAAAACGGCAGAAATACCGTTTCTCGATCATGCTCGTCGATCTCGACAATTTCAAGATCATCAACGATATCCATGGCCATGAGGCAGGGGACTCCTACCTCTGTTTGTTCTCAACGCTGTTCAAAGCAGCGATCCGCAAGGGCGATATCGCCGCCCGGTACGGGGGAGACAACTTTGCGGCCATCCTTCCGGTGTGCGATGAGGCCCAGGCGTATATCGCGGCCAAGCGGCTCCACGACAGCATTCATGACGCCGAGTTTCGCCTTCCCGACGGTTCGCTGATCAAACTCACCGGATCGATCGGCATGGCGGTCTATCCGGACCATGCTCAGGATTCGTTGGCACTGTATCACGTTGCGGACAGCATGCTGCACCAGGCCAAGATTCTGGGCAAGGACCGGATCGGGGTCCCCAGCGACGATCTGAGCACCGATCTGCTGAAAGCCGCGGGTCAGAAAAGCATCTTTATCCTGGAGGCGATCCGTCAGAAGCGGGTGGTCCCGTACTTCCAGCCTATTGTCGACGTGACGAAAAAAGAGGTCATGGCCTACGAAGTCCTGACCAGGATCGTCATGCCGGACCGGGTCGTTTCAGCCGCGGAGTTCATCGAAGAAGCCGAAGGAATGGGCGCGATCGGGAAGATCGATTATCTCCTGATCGAGCAGGCACTGGCAACGGTGAAGCGGCACGGATACCAGGGCAAGCTCTTTTTCAACCTGTCACCCAAGGCCCTGTTGATGAATGAATTCATGCCGACCATGCGCGGCTTCATGGACCAATTCGACGTGAAACCTCCGCAGCTGGTCTTCGAGATCACGGAACGCGATTCGGTAAAGAATCTTGCTCTGGTCGAGGACATCATCCACGGTCTCAAGGATGACGGCTTTCAGCTGGCGATCGATGACTTCGGCGCCGGCTACTCTTCGTTCCGGTACCTCAAGCTGTTCCAAGCGGACTTCCTGAAAGTAGACGGCGATTTTATCAAGAGCATGAGCGGCGAGAACAACACAATGGAAAAAGCCATTGTGTCGAACATCGCCAGCCTCGCCGGGGACCTCGGAATAAAAACCATCGCAGAATACGTCGAATCCGAATCGATCCTCGACAATGTCCGGGCAGCGGGCATAGATTTCGCCCAGGGATACTTTATCCGCCATCCGCTGCCGGACCTCAGGATGTAAACCGATCCGCACCACCTGCGGTTTATCCTCAAGCCGCCTTTTTTTCGACTTTCAGCCTTTCCACAAGATCGGTCAGCCGGTCCATGCTCGCGTACACGCCTTCTTCCATTCCTTCCTTCATCATGCCGTCTCGGTCTTCCACGGACTGGAATACGGTTTTCTCCACCAGCTTCGTCTTGCCGCCGATTTCCTCGAACGTCACCGAGTCGAGCGATACATGGCCAGGCATCCCCTCGAATTCAAAGGTGCCGACGATCCGGTCAGGAGAAATCTCATGATAGACCCCGTGGAATGCATAGGTGCCTGATTTATCGCGCTGAACGAAGCGCCACTGGCCGCCCGGCTTTGCCTCCATTTTGTCGATCGTGGTCGTGAACCGCTCCGGTCCCCACCACTGCGGGATCAGACCGGGATCCGTGTGTGCCTTGAACAGGAGATTCTTGGGCGCGTCATAAATCCGCGTGACGATAACCTCCTGTTTCCCCCGTTCGGCAACGATCCTGGTGCCGCGCGTCACAATGAGATTCGCGAGCTTGTCGAAAGACTCGTTCCATCCCGTCTCGGTCAGTTCGCGCATCATGCCTGCCGGAATGCCTTCATGCTTCAAGGTCATT
>JAJYKN010000394.1 GCA_021788515.1 Nitrospirota bacterium
TTGCACGCCCGAGTAGTCGAACTCGCAGGCCTGGCCGATCACGATCGGCCCCGCGCCGATGATCAAAATCTTTTTGATGTCAGTTCTTTTCGGCATCTATTCCTTCCTTAACTCAGAATTCAGAACTCCGAACTCTGAACTGTTACTCAAACTCCTGCACCCAGCCGTTCTCCAAACCGTACCCCTGCATGATCTGGTACGCCTCGTCATACTCCTCTGACGTGATCTTTCGTGAAAGCTCCGGGATCTCGTGCGCCTTATACGCCGGGAAATACTGGGACATGAGACTGATATATGCGTCTTTCGAGATTTCTTCGGCAAGAAACTTCATGATTCCCTCGGTGCCCGAATTTCCATTCGGCAGGACCAGATGACGGATAATAAGCCCGCGCTTCGCGATGCCGTTCTCGTCGAGTCCAAGATTGCCGACTTGCCGGTACATCTCCTTGATAGCCGCCCGGTTGATCTCGGGATAGTGCTGCGCGATCGAATAGCGTAGAGCAGCTTTGGCCTCGGAGTAGCGCATGTCCGGCAAATAGATATCGACGATGCCGTCAAGGAGCCTAAGCGCTTCAACTGATTCATATCCGCTCGTGTTGTAGACGATCGGCAGACTGAAGCCGCGCTCTTTTGCAATGCCGAGCGCTTTTAAAATCTGCGGCATGAAGTGCGTCGGCGTCACGAGGTTCAGGTTATGGCATCCCTGTTCCTGAAGCCAGAGCATCTGGCACGCAAGCTCAGCGGTTGTCTTTTCATTACCTGTGCCCATCTGGCTGATGGGATAGTTCTGGCAGTACACGCAACGGAGATTGCAATTGGCAAAAAAGATCGTGCCTGAACCCTTGGTTCCGGAAATCGGAGGCTCTTCACCGTGGTGAGGACCGGCGCTTGATACGACCGCGTTAAGCCCCGACCGGCAGAAACCGATCTTATCGTTCTTCAGACGGTTCACTCCGCACTCGCGGGGGCAGACGCGGCAGGAATCGAGGAGCTGGTAGGCTGCCTCGATACGTTCATCAAGTTCTTTTTGAGATAACGTTAAAAGCATGAACCAAAACCCTCTCGCAGAGGCGCGGAGGTCGCAGAGAAGGCAAAAAACTCAAAGAGATTGTAATCTCTTAAAAACTCTGCGATCTCTGCGCCTCTGCGAGCAAATTAAGCTTTCCGATTTTTCTCCATCAAATCCACAAATCTTTGAAACAAATACCTGCTGTCATGCGGCCCCGGCGACGCTTCGGGATGGTACTGGACCGAGAACGCGGGAAGGGTCTTGTGCTGGAACCCCTCGCAGGTATTGTCGTTCAGGTTCACGTGCGTCATCACGACTTTGTCCTTCACCGTCTCCATGTCAACTGCAAACCCGTGGTTCTCGGCCGCAATCTCGACTTTCCGCGTGGTCAGATCCATGATCGGCTGGTTCCCGCCGTGGTGCCCGAACTTGAGCTTGTACGTCTTCCCTCCGAGAGCGAGGCCCAGAAGCTGCTGGCCCAGGCAGATGCCGAAAACGGGTTTCTTTCCGAGGATCTTTTTGATGTTCTCGATCGCATACGTGACCGGCTCGGGATCGCCGGGCCCGTTCGACAGGAACACGCCGTCGGGGTCCATGGCCAGCACTTTTTCAGCAGCCATGGTCGCCGGGACCACGGTCACGTCGCAGCCCGCCTGGGTCAAGAGCCGCAGGATGTTCCGCTTGATGCCGTAATCATAGGCCGCGACCTTGTATTGCGACGCGGGCTTCTTCGCGTACCCGTTGGCAATGTCCCAGTCCCCCTGGTCACAGGTGTAGGGCTCTTTACAGGTCACGTCCTTTGCGAGATCGAGGCCGCTCATCTTCGGAAGCGCCTTTGCCTTGGCAACGAGGCTTTCCGGATTTCCATCCTTGGTCGAGATAACTCCCGGCTGCGCGCCGAAATCGCGGAGGTGGCGCGTCAACGCCCGCGTATCGATCCCCTGGATGCCCACGATGCCGTTCTCTTTGAGGTACTGATGGAGGGATTTTTTCGAACGCCAGTTGCTCGGGATATCGAGGTACTCTTTCACGATAAAGCCTTCGACATAGGGCTTACCGGATTCAACGTCCTCTTCGTTCACACCGTAGTTGCCGATCTGCGTGTAGGTCATGGTAACGATCTGGCCCTTGTACGAGGGATCGGTCAGGATCTCCTGGTACCCGGTCATGCTCGTATTGAACACGATCTCGCCGGAGGTTTCGCCCTCCGCCCCGAAGGAATGCCCTTCGAACACCATGCCGTCAGCCAATGCAAGAACCGCTTTTTTCATTCTTTTTTTATCCTTGTTTTACCGCTGAGATCGCTGAGTACGCAGAGGAGGATATTGAGCTTTAATTCCCGAGCCTTGGATATTCCTTCGCTCCGCGTCCTCTGCGTCCTCCGCGGTGAAAGGTTCAGAATTTATCTCTTACCTTCCCGTTGCTGTCAATCACTTCCGCGCTCACCTTGTCCCCGTCCACCGTTACCAGGACAAAATGATTAAATCCACCATATTCTTCGCTATCATACATCGGCGCTCCGCCTCCGCCGGTGATGACATAGGTAATCCCGTCGACAATCCGTTTTTCGTAATAGTGTTCATGTCCCGAGAACACTGCATCCACCCCGAACTTCTTAAAGAGGGCGTTGAGCCGGTCCCTGCTTTCCGGGTACTTGTCGATACTGTCGTGGCTGTGATGCCCCTTCCCGAGGTCGGTATACAAGGGGTGATGCAGAAACACGAATTTGTGCTTCTGCGTCGAATTCGCGAGGATTGCTTCGAG
>JAJYKN010000395.1 GCA_021788515.1 Nitrospirota bacterium
TTCTCAGCCAGGCCTCGACGGCGATGCGCCAAGCCGCCGGTGGCTGAACCCCATCGCTGCTAAGTATATCATTCTGCACGTTGGTTATCCAGACATATGCATCCCTCCTTTCCCACCTGGTAAAAGTTCTCTTGCCGGCGAAGTACACTTGGCAGGCATTTCTGCCATTTAAGCACGGTCGTGGCTGGTGATTGAGGTCATGCTCGACCGTCCCGGCATACGCCTCCAGGTGTTCACGCGGGCAGCCGGATTTGTGAGCGAGTTTTTCAGTGAGCCCGTTCTTCAGCTCGGTCTGCGCCTCTTCGATCGCGCCGTTGTACGGCGGATAATGGACCGGGCTATTCACCGGCATGACAAAATAGTCGGCGAGCACGTTATTGACCGCAGCATGATTCAGGTTGCCGCCGTTGTCCCGCTTGAGGAACAGAGGCGCCCCGAAGCGGTCGAAGGTTGCTGCAAGATAGCCGGAGATTTCTTCGCCGCAGGGGACGTCTCCCGTCATGGGATTGAACTTATAGCGGGAAGAGAGATCCTGCATATGGTTCAGGTATACCTTTTCGCCGGGTGCATTTCGCTGCTCGTATTCGCAAGGGTCCATGGCCCAGGCAAGGTTCGGCACGTTCCAGTGGATGCGGCGCAGATTCTGACGATGGACGCTATTAAGATCGTGCCGCGCCGCCTCTACCATCTTCTGCAAGTCTCGTCTTGATATGTTCGAGGCGTAGTGCGCCCATAACTCACCCGTGCCCTGCGTCCGGTCCCGTCCATGAGACAACCCTGCAATGTCCTTCTCGATCCTCTCAAAATCCGGAGGCTTGACCTTGGGCGGACCCGGCTGCCGCACGAGAGGCGTGGCGTTCATCTGACGCAGACGCCACCGGTTAAAGCTCGGGTAAGGCAGCCGGACAGCACTGCAGATCGCTTGGTAGGGCATACCGATCCTCTCCTTGATCTGGTCAACAACGGCAAGCATGCCGGTTATCGTTTCTTCTTTTGCTTTTGTTTTTTTTCCTCGGACTCGCCGGCTCTTTTTTTCTTACCGGCGTTATGGAGCTCGTACGCGTGCAGCATGTCCCGCACTTCAACGGTTTTCTCAGCGACGAAGAGCTTGTTCTGAAGCTCGGCGATCTGCTCCTGCAGCCGCTCCTTCTCCTCATCACACGGAGTAGTGGGCCTTCCTGGGGTTTTGTTCTCCAAGGCTTCAGTCATGGCTTCTAATGCCCGGCGTTCCCACTCATAGTATGTCTTGCGAGAGACTCCCAGGCGTTTTGCTCCCTCTTCAGCAGTTATCTGACCACTGCGCACCGCGAAGATCACCTCAGCCCGCTCCCGGGCACGCTCTTCATCTTTCGGCAGGCTCATACGCACGCTCCGTTTCTGCTAGGGTTTCTCAGCCTTGCGGTTTTCGGACTTCAAGTCCTTTGACGGTTCCGTTTTCCTTGTTTCCTGTGCCTTGAACAGCGTCTTTTCCAGCCTGTTCTGGGCCGTGTTCGTCATGAGCGTCAGGCGCCTTTTGTCCAGCATCGTCTGTAGCCTGGGGGAGAGTGCCGGCCCCTTGTCCAGGCTCACCCTGGGCTCCAGCGCCTGGAGCATCCCCTCCATCGCCCGCTTCTGCCACTGCGACAACACCATCCAGGGGACCGATAGTTCCCGGCATATCTCCGCCGGCCTGCGCCGCTCCGTCCATATCGACAGGACCGCCCGGCATTTCTCCATCGCCCCGTAGCTGATCGCCTGCCGCTTCTTCTCGCTTTTTATTTTCGTCGTCTTTTCCATGGCCATCTCCTTCGTCATTCAGATTATAAACTACTTCCTGGGTGACGTCGTCTTCATCGTCGACCGACAACCGCAGCTTGCCTTTTTCCGCTCGCAGCACCACCGACTGCCCCTCCATGCGGCCCACCATGTAAAACGGCAGGCGCGGCTTGCCCCGGAGCGCCATCTCAAGGAGGTTCTCCTGGATGCCCTGCTCGATGGTCTTCCTGAGCTCGCTCTGGATCTCAAAATACCGGTCCGCAGGGCAGAGGCCTCCGATCCCCTGGTGCGGCCGCTTGTGGTTGTAGTACTTCGCCCACTGCCGTATCCGTTCGGCCGCATCCTCGAAGCTCGCAAATTGAGCCCGGCTTAAAAACTCGAGGTAGATGGTTTTCCAGAACCGCTCGATCTTGCCCAAGGTCATCGGGTGGTGGGGCTGGGATTTGATGTGGTGGATTTTGTCTTTCTTGAGCTCCGCCTCAAAGCGGCTTTTCCCGTGCCAGCTCGTGTATTGCCGCCCGTTGTCCGTGAGCATCTCTTTGGGCGGATTGTACTCGGAGGCAGCTCGGCGGTACACCTCAATGACGTTCTGCCCCGTCTGGCTGCGGAACAGCTCAAGCCCGGTTACATAGCGGGAATAATCGTCGATGTACCCGATCAGGTAGGCGTAGTGGCCGCCAAGACGGAACGTGAAGATGTCCGTCTGCCAGAGCTGGTTCGGAGTTGATCGCTCGAAAAACCGGGGACGGGTGATGTTGCGCTGACGCTTCTTGGGTCGAGGTGTGATGAGGGATTTATCGTGAAGGGTCTTGCGGACCGTTTCAGGGCTGGCGGAAAGGAAAAACGCCCTCTTTAAAACCTGGGAAATGCGCTTGATGCCGAAAAGCGGGTTGGCTTCTTTTACTTCTACGATCTTCTGCTTGACCGGCGAGGGAAGGCTGCGGCCCGTTCCCCGGTGGTGCGTGGCGAGCCCTGTTTCACCGTCACGACGATAAGCTCGCACCCA
>JAJYKN010000396.1 GCA_021788515.1 Nitrospirota bacterium
GGCCGCCACCCAGGAACTGGCCTTGCGGCTGCGGCGTGAAATCCCCCCCAGCCGGTTCCTGAGCGTGGCGTACGAGCGGCTGATCGCAGACCCCGAAAAAGCCGCGCGCGAGATCTGCGGTTTCCTGGGGCTTGCGTATTGCGAGTCCATGCTGGACTATCATAATACCGAAGAGGCAAAGCGGGCCGCCTCATCGTCCGAGCTCTGGCAGAACGTCACGAACCCGGTGATGGCGAGCAACAGCAAAAAATACCTGTCCGCAATGACCGGGGAGGACATCCGGATATTCGAATCCGTGGCAGGTCCCCAGCTTGACGCGCTGGGATATGAGCGGGCAAGCGTCAAAACCAACGAACAGCTCCGGTTTCCGGACGCCGTCATCGCCGGCTTCGATGCGGAGAATCGAAGGCTCAAAGAGAAAATCCTGAAAAGTGTCGCTCCGGAAGACCGTGAGCGGCGCGACCGTCAGGCATCCCTGATCGAGAACATCAAAAGGCGCACGGCTGCGGCCGTGACCATATAGATCCCATAACGAGGAGGAGAAAGATGAAAAGAAGTATCTTGAAAATGGTTGGAGTGGCGGTTTTGACGGCGGCCACGGTTGTTCTGGGTTCGGGGCCCGCTTCGGCGGAAATCAGGTTCGGGACCCTGCCGCGACTCACCGCAGCGGAACTGCAGACGATGTACGCGCCCCTTGCCGGGTACTTGGCCAAAGAAACAGGGGAGAAGGTGAGCATCGTGGTGCCCAAAACCTTTGACGACTTCAAACGCGCGGTGAGGGCCGGGCAGATCGATATCGGGTTCGCGAACCCCCTCGTGTATGTCCAGGTGAAGGAACAGGTCGACGTTGAACCCCTTGCCCTGTCGTCGGATGTAACGAGCGGCACCCGCCTCCGCGGGATCATCATTGTCAGAAAAGACAGCGGCATCAACAGCCTCCAGGACCTCAGAGGCAAAAGGATCAGTTTCATGGCCAAGGATTCTCCGGCAGCCTATCTGTTCCAGGTCCTGCTGTTGAGCAAGGCGGGCCTGGAAATTCACAAAGACTTCACGGTCCTCCCCTTTGCCAAGAGACATGACAAGATAATCAAGGAGGTGCTCGATAAAAGGGCCGATGCCGGCGCGGTCCGCGAAGATGAATTCGAAAAGATGAAAGGCAGCGCTGATTTTTCCCAGCTGCGGATAATCGGGTACACGGACTATTTGCCGAACTGGCCCGCCTTTGCCGCGCCGAAGCTGAATAAAGCGACGGCGAACAAGATCCGCGCGGCGCTTCTCAAGCTGAAGCCGAATGATCCTCAGAACGAAAAGATCCTCGGCCTGGCGAGGTTGACCGGTTTCATCCCTGTTGCAGACAAGGAGTATGACGGCCTGCGCGCCGCGGCGAAGGTCGCAGGCGCGATGTAGACGCCGTCGCTTGCAGGAATTGCGCAAGCGGGATGCATAAACGAGAAAGGAAACGGCACATGGAAAAGAACGGCATAATAGCACGGTGGACCCTCACAAAAAAATTTCTTTACAGCATTTTGCTGGCCCTGGTCCTGGTCTTTACCGTCATGGGGACCATGCTCAGCGTGCATGAAAAGAACGCAATGAACGCCGAACTCAGGGAGAAGGGCGCAAACGTGGCGAAATTTCTTGCCGCGATATCGGCCGAGCCGATACTCAGTTACAATATCTCCTATCTCGAAAACCATGTTCAGTATATCTCGGCGAGCGACAACGATATTGTCTACGCGATTGTCGAGGACAAGGACGGCAAGCCGCTGACCAGCCTGAAAAAGGAGAAGGCGGACACAACGGACGTTCTGGAGTTTTCCAGCCCCATCATGCAGAGCAACGAGCAGGTCGGCACGGTAAAGATCGGCTACTCCGCGGCCCATATCAAGGATACCCTGCGTCAGTCGCAGTCCATTCTCCTGATCGTGTCCCTCAGCGCCATGCTCATCGTTTCCTTCATTCTCTACTTCCTCTTTCAACGCCTCGCGGTCGGCCCCATCGGGCGGCTGCGGGCCGTTGTCGAGGAAGTTGCCGCAGGAGATCTGTCCCGGGCCATCAAGCCGGAATCGGGCGACGAGATCGGTCTGCTGTCCGGGACCATAAAGGCCATGACGGACAAGCTCAAGCAGGTCGTCTCAGACGTCAAGACCTCTTCCGACAACGTGGCCTCCGGGAGCCAGCAGCTCTCGTCGGGCTCCGAACAGATGTCCCAGGGCGCGACCGAGCAGGCGGCCTCCGCGGAAGAGGCATCGTCTTCCGTGGAAGAAATGAACGCAACGATCAGGCAGAACGCCGACAACGCCCTGCAGACCGAGAAGATCGCGCTCAAATCCTCAGCCGACGCGCAAGAGAGCGGCAAGGCCGTGGCCGAGACGGTAAGCGCGATGAAGGAGATCGCATCCAAGATCTCCATCATCGAAGAGATCGCGCGCCAAACCAATTTGCTCGCCTTGAATGCGGCCATTGAGGCCGCCCGGGCCGGAGAGCACGGCAAAGGGTTTGCCGTGGTGGCCTCGGAGGTAAGAAAGCTTGCGGAGCGCAGCCAGACGGCGGCCGGCGAGATCGGCAGGCTTTCGACCACGAGCGTCGAGGTTGCGGAGAAGGCAGGAGCAATGCTGGCCAAGCTCGTTCCGGACATTCAAAAGACCGCCGAACTCGTCCAGGAGATCAGCGCGGCCAGTAAAGAGCAGACCAGCGGCGCGGGCCAGATCAACTCCGCGATCCAGCAGTTAAATCAGGTAATCCAGCAGAATGCGA
>JAJYKN010000397.1 GCA_021788515.1 Nitrospirota bacterium
TTTTTCCTGAAGGGATCGAACTCCTATGACTGGGGCATGAAAAACAGGCTCGCCCGCATCTTCAATCCGAAATCCGGCAAGACCGTGATGCTGGCATTCGACCACGGGTATTTCCAGGGCCCCACGACCGGGCTCGAGCGCGTCGACGTCACCATCCGGCCGCTCATCCCCTACGCCGACGCGTTGATGCTGACCCGCGGCATCCTGCGTTCGGTCATCGAACCATCGGTGAGCAATTCAGTGGTCATGCGCGCGAGCGGCGGCCCCAGCATCCTGAAGGAGCTTTCGAATGAGCAGATCGCCGTGGACATGGAAGACGCGCTCCGCATGAACGTGTCCGCCGTTGCCGTGCAGGTCTTCATCGGCGGAGAATTCGAGACCCAGTCCGTGCACAACATGACCCGCCTCGTTGACAGGGGAATGCGCTACGGCATGCCGGTGCTCGGAGTCACGGCCGTGGGCAAGGAGCTCACGCGGGATGCCCGGTACATCAGCCTCGCCACCCGCATCCTTGCGGAGCTGGGCGCATCGATCGTGAAAACCTACCATGTCCCGGGATTCGAGCAAGTGGCAGCTGCATGCCCGGTGCCTATCGTGATGGCGGGCGGGAAAAAGCTGCCCGAGAAGGAAGCCCTCCAAATGGCGCATGACGCGATCAGCCAGGGCGCATCGGGCGTGGACATGGGCAGGAATATTTTCCAATCCGACGCTCCCGTTGCCATGATCAACGCGGTGCGCAAGGTCGTACATGAAAACGCGAGCGTCAAGGAAGCGTACCAGTACTATCAGGATATGAAAAACAAGTAGTGCACCATGACAACGACAGGGGAGAAGGTCAATCCGCCGTGTGCGACCTCACCCTCCCCGCACCCCTCCCATCAAGGGAGGGGCTATACCTCGTACCCTCTCCCCTCGTGGGAGAGGGCTGGGTGAGGGGGAGCTCCAAATGAAAGTCGGCGTCTATTATAAAAACAGCGATGTCCGCGTCGAAGAGCGGCCGGCTCCCCCCGTCACGGACCACAGCATCGTCGTGAAGGTCATGGCCTGCGGTTTGTGCGGGAGCGACCTTCTGGAATGGTACCGCATCAAACGAGCGCCGCTGGTCCTGGGGCATGAGCCCGCAGGCGTCGTAGTCGAAACCGGAAAACTCGTCACTAACGTCAAACCCGGAGACCGCGTCTTCGTCACCCATCACGTCCCCTGCAATGCCTGCTACCACTGCCTCTCCGGGCATGAGACCGCATGCACGACCTTCCAGACCAAGAATAATTTCGAACCAGGCGGGTTTTCGCAGTTCCTGCTCGTTAAGGGGCGAAGCGTCAAGACCGGTACCTTCGTGCTGCCCGATTCCGTGAGCTTCGAGCAGGCGACCTTCATCGAACCGCTCGGCACCGCTGTGCGGGCCATGCGGACCGTCGCGCTCAAGCCGGCCCAGAGCGTGCTCGTGTGCGGCAGCGGTGTTGCCGGTCTTTTGCTCATCAAGCTCGCTCGAGCCATGGGCGCGGGAAACATCATAGCGACCGACCTCAGCTCCTTTCGTTTGGAAAAAGCAAAAGCCTTCGGCGCCAATCATACGATTACTGCCGACCAGGATGTACCCACATTCGTGAGATCAATCAACGATGGCCGCCTGGCCGACGTCGTGATCCTCTGCGCAGGCGCGATACCTGCTGCCAAGACCGCACTTGCGTCGGCAGAACGGGGCGGCACGATCCTGTTCTTTGCCGTGCCGAAACCCGGCGAGACCGTGGACGTGGACTTCAACCCCTTCTGGCGCGACGATATCACGATCAAGACCTGCTACGGCGCGGCGCCTCTCGACAACATGCAGGCGCTCGACCTCATCAGGCACAACACCGTCACCGTGACCGACATGGTAACGCACCGCTTCGGCATCAACGAGATCAACGAGGCATTCAAAACCGGCGCCAGACCCGACGGCTGCATGAAAATTGTTATCGAACCGAACCGCTGATGTCCCTGAAACAGTGCTTCCATCCCTCTTCCGCTACAATTCTTTTGACTCTTTGCTCCATTCCCTTTATAATTTCAAATTATGACTGAAAAGATCGGAGTGATCGGAGCAGGCGCCTGGGGCACGGCGTTGGCCATGCTGCTTGCCGACCAGGGACAGGACGTTACTCTCTGGATGTACGAGAAGGACCTTGCAGAAGAAATGGCGCGGACGCGCGAGAACCGGGTCTATCTCCCCGGGTTCACCTTGCCCCCATCCATTGCCGTGACCTCTTCTCTCGAAAGCGCTGTAAAGGACAAATCCCTGCTGCTTTCCGTGGTCCCTTCCCATACGGTCCGCACGGTAACAAAGCAGTACGCAACCTTTCTTCCGAAGAACGCCGTGATTGTAAGCGCATCCAAGGGCATCGAGATCGACACCCTCATGCCGCTGTCCGAGATTTTCAAAGACGTCCTGCCCAAGGAATTCCACAGCCGGCTTTGTTTCCTCTCCGGCCCGAGTTTTGCAAAAGAAGTGGCCCAGAAGATGCCCACGGCCATCACCCTCGCCTGCTATGATCCCGCAATCGGGAAACGTGCGCAGGAGGTTTTGAGCAACTCCTATTTCCGCGTGTACACGAACCAGGACGTGATCGGCGTGGAACTCGCGGGATCTCTCAAGAACGTCGTGGCCATAGCAGCGGGCGCGCTCGAAGGCATGGGCTTCGGCTACAACACCACGGCTGCTCTTCTTACGCGCGGGCTTGCAGAAATGGCGCGCCTCGGCGTGGCCATGGGC
>JAJYKN010000398.1 GCA_021788515.1 Nitrospirota bacterium
TGAAGGAGGGCGCGGGACTCCGCATCACGCTCAGGTGCAATTATCACGTTGGCGCTTCCTTTCCCGTCATTTATAGTCATATATGGCTATTGCGCTCCGATCGTCGCCGGAGTCGCCGTTCTTCTCCTCTCCTCCCGCACAGGAATCTGTCCCGAAAACAGCTGCGAAATAGATCATGTTCAGCCCCTGGTTTCCCCGCTTTCCGTTGACAACGCGGAGGGGATAGTTTATTATCACGCTTGCTGAACGAGAGGAGCACGATGCAGACCATAGTATCCCTGAAAGAAGGCGATTGGGTTGAAGAAGTTTACCTGGTTACGTCAAAGCAGATATCCACGGCCAAGAACGGCGTGACCTATCTCTCCCTCAAGCTCGCAGACAAGACCGGCGAGATCGACGGCAGGCTGTGGGACAACGCCGATGAGGTTGCCGGGAAATTTGAACGCGAGGATTTTGTCCGCATCCGGGGCATGGCTTCGAACTACCAGGGGACGATGCAGATCAAGATGAAAACTCTTGAGAAGGTCGACGATTCCAAGGTGGATATCGCCAACTTTCTCGAATGTTCTCCGCGCAATCCCGACGAGATGGTCAATGAACTGAAAGCAATTGCCGCGTCTCTGTCCAACGAACACCTCCGGCGGCTGATGAACTCGTTTTTGAACGACGAGGACTTCCTGGCGCTGTTCAAACGCACACCGGCGGCCAAAACACTGCACCACAATTACATCGGCGGCCTGCTCGAACACGTGGTCGAGCTGATCGCGCTCAGCCGGGATGTTGCCAAGCATTTCCCGTCGATCGACAGGGACCTGGTGACGGTGGGCGCGTTCCTGCACGATATCGGCAAGGTCCGCGAACTGGCAGTCAGGAAGTCGATCGAGTATACCACCGAGGGGCGTCTTATCGGTCATATATCCCTGGGCTACGAGATGATCGTGGAGCGGGTCAAGGCCATCCCGGGATTTCCAGCGGAGCTGACGCTGCTGTTGAAACACATCATGCTGTCGCACCACGGGGAGTACGAGTTCGGCTCTCCCAAAAGGCCGAAGATCCAGGAGGCGATCGTCGTCAATTATCTGGACGATCTTGCCGCGAAGATCAACAACTTCCAGGCAACACTCAAGAAGGAACAGGTGGCTGAAGGCGGGTGGACAGGCTTCAGCAAGATGCATGATCGCTATCTCTACCGCCAGATGGCATATTCCGGGGCGGAAAATGACCGAAACAATGATCCTGAAGAAACGGAAGAAGGAAAGCCTCAGGTTGCCAAAGGTAAAAAAACGTCTGCTGCAGCGGACAAGAATGCAACGGGCAAACTGCCGCTGGATCTTTAGCAGGCTGCTGAAAAAACTTGGGTGTCATTGCGAGGAGCGACTTTTTGCGACGCGGCAATCTCAGGTTTTAAGTCATCAGCGGCGAGATTGCTTCGTTGAGCTCGCAAAGACGGCCTGAAAGACTTTTTTAACAGAAAATCCGCAGGGAGCCAAGAGGGTGAAGGGATAGAATGCCGGATTCTCTCTTTTTACTCATAAACTATTAGAGGTGCACCATGTTCGGTGTTCTCCGCAGCCTGAGCGACGGGCTTGCAAAAACCAGAAAAAGTCTGGCTGAAAAGATCGGGACGCTGGTCCTCGGCGAAAAAATCGACGAAGCCTTCCTCGACGAGCTCGAAGAAGCGCTTATTGCGTCCGATGTGGGCGTCGAGACCGCGTCGTTCGTGTTAAAAGACCTGAAAGACCGCTTCAAACGGCAGGAGCTGTCCTCGCCCGGCCAGGTAAAAGACCGGCTCAAGCAGATCCTGTTCGAGATCCTTTCCGGCAAATCGACGCAATTATCCATCAGCGCTTCTCCTGCCGCCATACTTGTCGTTGGCGTAAACGGCACGGGCAAAACAACGTCGATCGGCAAGCTGGCATACCGCCTTCATGCCGAGGGGAAGAAGGTGATGCTTGCCGCCGGGGACACCTTTCGTGCGGCGGCCTCGGAGCAGCTTTCGATCTGGGGGGAACGCACCGGCATTCCGGTGATAAAACACCGCGAAGGCGCCGACCCGAGCGCCGTGGTATTCGACGCCGTGACTGCGGCGAAGGCGCGGGCCATGGATGTGCTGATCGTGGACACGGCCGGCAGGCTGCACACAAAATCGAACCTCATGGAAGAGCTTAAAAAAGTGAAGCGGATCCTTTCCCGTGAACTCCCCGGCGCTCCCCATGAAACACTGCTCGTGCTCGACGGCAGTACCGGCCAGAATGCTCTCGTACAGGCAAAGATGTTCAACGAGGCCGTCGGAGTGAGCGGCATCGTGCTGACCAAGCTCGACGGCACCTCGAAGGGCGGTATTGTCTTTGCCATCAATAAAGAGCTTGCGATTCCCGTGAAGTTTGTGGGTATCGGCGAGGCCATCGAGGACTTGAGGAGCTTTGATCCGAAGGAGTTTGTAGACGCGCTGTTGTGAGCGCATAGGGCAAAGGGCATGATGCGCGGGGCACCTTTTACTCTCTCCCTCTGCTCCATGCCGCATGATGGAGTCATCATGGAACGTGTGCAAGTCGAAATATTCGGGCAAGTGTACAGCATCAAGGGCGGAAACGATCCTGACGCAGTGCGCGAATTGGCCGCGTTCGTTGACGGGAAAATGAAGGAAATAGAGAAGGGAACGGGGACGAACGATCCCCTCCGGGTAGCCATACTGACCGCTCTCACCATTGCCGATGAACTCTATCGTCAGCGAGAACAATTCGGCGCTCT
>JAJYKN010000399.1 GCA_021788515.1 Nitrospirota bacterium
GAACGGACGCGGCCCCGTTCGGACGATTCCAGCGCTCCTTCCGTCGCCACCATCTCCAGAACGACGTCAGTAACGTCCTTCACTGATATTTTTTCCATGCACGCAAGGCGCTGACTGCCGGCACAGCTGCGGCTCCGGCAGGGAACACAGGCGACGCCCTTCGCCTGGATCACCCGGTGGCCGTCGCCCACGGGCCCGGTCCTCGCCGGATCGGCAGCGCCGAAGAGGGCCGCAACCCTGGTCCCGACGGCTGTTGCCAAATGTAAAGGGCCCGTGTCGCCGCTCACCAGGATATCGCATTGTTTCAAAATTGACGCAAGTTGAAGCAGCGTCACTTTTCCGGCCAGTACGAGCGGTTTCGATGCGGTCGCTGAAGCGATCCGTTCAGCCAGCGTGATGTCCTCGGTCCCTCCGATAATGATGATCGCGGCTCCAAGGCGTTCCGCAAGAGCGTCTGCCAAGGCCGCAAATTGTCCGGGACTCCAGCGATTCACCGAATGGCTCGCGCCGGGATTCAAGGCGATGACGGTCTTTCCGGCAAACCCGTTTTCATTGAACAGGTCCTTGGCAAACTGTTCGTCATCGTCGCCCGCGTAAAGCTCAGGGGAACGGTCTTGTCCGGCGATGTTCAGAGGCGCTAGAGTTTCAAGATAGTTATCGACCACATGAACGATGCGTTTTTTTGCCTTATGATATACCAGTACCCGGCAGGGAAAAGCCGCTGTCAACAGGAACCACGCTTTCAGATTGCTTCTTTGAAAATGCAGCACAAGATCATATTTCCCTGCCCGCAGGCGGCGCCACAGTTTCAGCAGAGATCGGCACGACCGATGTTCGCCCCGCTTGTCATATATGATGGTTTCTGAAACGCGCGGATTATATTGAAATAGCGTCGCAGTGGCCCGGCTGCCGACTACCAGAGAAATATGCGCACCCGGATATCTGACGGCGAGCGCTCGTATGACCGGGGTAAGATGGATCAGATCGCCGATGGCCCCGGGCTTAATAATAAGGATGTTCTTTTTCTCTTTGTTTTGCACGATACACAGTCTGCCCGCGCGTCAGGATCAGCGGTACACGTAGTAGTGTAATTTTTATTTCCGGAGGCCTCTGTTGTCTGACCAATCAACTCCTTGTAAGGGATCTGAGCAAAGAGAGCGCCTGCCTTTACAACGATTTGCTGTCTTTGCGGCTTTTCGCCGTTGGTATCGAAAATCGTCGGAGCCGATTCTGGAGCTCATACAATTTTATGTACTTCATGAACACGGCATGGGACTCCATGACCGATATGGTAAATCCTGCAATGCCGTCTGCAATGCCCAACCGGACAAAGTAGCGATACAGAAACGCGTAAAGGGGCCGCAAAGTAAAGTCGATGATGCGCGCCCTTCTGTTGTTCTTAAAATGGTCCGCTGCCGTAAGAGAAGAATAACTGTTCTTCGTTGCTGCAAAATGTGCAATATCCCGGTAAATATAGTGCAGGATGTCGTTTTTCAGTTTCTTCTTAGGGCCTTTGACTTTTACTTCATCATGCGGCGCGTACCCTCCCCATCTGCACAGGTCTTTTCGAAATAAACGGATCTTGTAATCCGGGTACCATGCTGAATGGTTGATCCACTGCTGCATGAAAAAATGCCGTCGCGGCATCTCGTAAGCATCGTACGGACTATCCCCGAGATCCAGGCTCAGGATCTCGTCGCGGAGTCGTGGAGAAACACGCTCATCGGCGTCCATATGCAGCACCCAAAGGTTTGCAGCCCGGTCCGTGGCAAACTGGCTTTGGCCGATGTGGCCGAGCCATGGCTGTATGACGACCTTATCGGTGAACTCCCGGGCGATGGACACCGTATTGTCCGTGCTCTGAGAGTCCACCACGACGATTTCATCAGCCCAGGACACGCTCTCAAGGCATTCCCGGATGTTCGCCTCCTCGTTGAATGTCCTGACAGTGACTGATATCTTCGGCCTTTCCTTCCCCATTTCCCATCCCTTTATCCGCTCATTTTTTCGTCGGACATCCTATTATACACATCTATCTGTTTCAATCAAGAGTATTTGCCTTTGATTGTTTAATTTCACTATGGTATAATCCGCGACAGTTCAATCACGCTACGGGAGACCTCAATGCTTCTAGAAGACCTCAAACAACAGCTCGACAACATCAAGAGCAGGCTTGAAACCCTGCGGAGGCATCTTTGACGCTCCTGCCAAGGAATCACGCCTGGAAGAACTCACTCGCCTGACGGAAACTTCCGGTTTCTGGGACAACCAAGACAAGGCAAATGTCGTTTTAAAAGAAAAAGCATCCCTCGAGCGTTCTCTCAGGGACTGGAAAGCTCTTGCCAGGCGCCTGAACGACCTCGAAGCCATGGCGGACCTCGCCTCTGAAGAAGGCGGTGAATCCATGCGCGCGGATCTGGAGCTGGAGATCGCGGTTATCCTGAAAGACATTGCGTCCGCCGAGGTCGCAGCCATGCTCTCCGGAGAACAGGATGCCGCGAATGCCATTATCTCGATCCATCCCGGAGCCGGCGGAACCGAGGCCCAGGACTGGGCGGAGATGCTCATGCGCATGTACCTGCGCTGGGCGGAAAAACGCGGCTACCGGACCGAGATCCTCGACTACCAGAACGGCGAAGAAGCCGGAGTGAAATCCGTCACCTTCACGATCTCCGGCGATTATGCCTACGGAAGGATGAAGGCGGAGGCCGGCGTGCACCGTCTCGTCCGCATCTCGCCCTTCGATGCGA
>JAJYKN010000005.1 GCA_021788515.1 Nitrospirota bacterium
CGCGCGGCCGGGGAGTCCGAGGCTGTCCGCAAGCGCTGCGATTGCTTCCGTTGTCTGTCTCTTCGCATCGTCAAGGGCGAGGCGGGTCTTGTCACGGGCAATGCGCGCATCGGTTATCAAAGGAAGGGCGATCATACCCCGGGAGAAGCGCTGCTCAAGCATGTTCGTGAAATGCTCCTGCGCGTCAAACTGTTTCGTGAGCATTGTTTCCCGCTCTCGTCCGGCGTAGAGCTCGATAAGGCTTTTTCGCACTCGGCTCCGCACTTGCCATGCGACGGAGGCAAGCTTGAACCGCGAAGCGTCTGAAAGCGCATTCGCCTGCGCTATACGGTAGCCTCGCTTGCCGGCCGTTTCAATGGGAATATCCAAATTGAATCCCAAAGTCCAGGGAGAAATTCCGGCGCTGTTCACGTCGTACTGAGGAGTAAAACCGGCTACAGGGTTCGGCCTGCCGCCCGCGGTGATCACCCCCGCTCGGGCAACGGCTAAATCCGCGCGCGCCACGTCCATATCAGGGTGATAATAAAAAGCAACGAGCGTGAGCATGGCCACGTCCCAGGACGGAAGCGGCCAGGTGATGACTTCCTGTTTCAAATTCTGGTGTAGGAATTCTTTCAAACCTAAGTCACCAAGGGACCGGGTTTCGAACTCCGCAGCTGCCTGATCGGGCGCGATAGGTTTCGGCTGATAGGTCGCGCAACCGGCCATCAGAGCCGTTATGATAAATGGAATCAATATCTTCAATCCGATTTTCACGGGCCATCCCTCTTTTAAGCGAGCCTTAGCCACCAGGAGTCATGCTGAACCTGCATTAATTTTGTCGCAGCCTGAACATGCCCGGTCAGAAAAGAAAACGAGTTATACGTCGCTGGGTTAAGAAAGAGGAATTAAATCCGGTAGGTGGATATGAATTGATATATTTTAGGAAAATCCGGTGGATGGGAAAGTTCTTGCATTATGGATAGGTATAGGGGCTGAAAAAGGGACTTTGCAGGTTTCAGTCTAACAAATACTATGATGCTGATGAAGGCAAGCGCTGCAAGCCGTCCCCCGAGGTTTTGATCGGCTGTGGCGAGCACCGGAGAGGAGAGTGTCTGCTCTATGCTTTGGTTAGCATACTCATCGGTATCATGGAAGTACCCGAGCTCCTCCGTGAAGAAGAAGGCAAAAAGCAAAACCCATGCGATAAAGAGAAAAACAACTACCTTTTTTCGACCGACATCATTCATAATATGACAACCTTTTCACGTTTCGCATACGTGTATATAACATAGAGAATTTCTTGACCCTTGTCAACGTTTTATTTATGGCTCTTTCTCCTTCCCTGGCGCGCTGTCCTGGACATAGGGGAATCCATAGCACATCGACAGATATGCCTTCTCTAGCTCGCGTCCGAGATAGGCAGCATGATCCAGGCGCGATACAAGCCCTTGTTCCACGACAGTAGACGCGATGAGCGCGGGGTCGGTTCCGTAAATTACTTCATTCAGCGTTCCGTCGGTCTTGTAATGTTCAAGGTAAATTTTGTTTTCTTCCTTCTTCGGATAGATGATAAAAAATCCCGATGGATCGAGAACGAGTCGGGTAGGTTCTTTCGCTTCACTGTGCTGGACTTTTTTGATTGAGACAGCTTTGTCGAACTTACCGGGGTTCTTCTCTACACAAAACATGGTCTGTTGAATAATCAGCCCCACGTCTTCAGTACCGATCAAATTGATCACGTGCGTTTGAGTCCTGAAATGCTCTATTTCCGATAACTCCAGATTCTTGAGTACGGGCCGTTGACCCTTAGAGCCGATAATCTTTCTGTCCTGGTTCACACCGTTGTCCTTGAGCGAGACCAGGCTCTGGCCGGCTGCGTGGCCCTTTGTGTCTTTTCCGCAGATGATCAGGAAACGAATGTGAGAATTCGAGATGGTATTTTTCACGATCTTTTCGATGCCGATGTTCTCTGTATGCGTCTTGCCTATAATTGCGAAGTTACTCCGGCCTGCTTTCTCGGTGATTGCAGTAGGGAGGTCGTCGTTTCCGAGTGTGGTGATCGCAACAGGAGAGGATTCAGCGCCGACGATATATTCGCCCTGTTCCATGGGCCAGGAGAATTTCCCCCTCACCCCGGCCCTCTCCCACGCGGGGGAGAGGGTGAGTATTGGCTTGCACACCGGCCCGCACACAGACACAGGAGCGACTCCGCCCATCTCTGCCAGGGCATTGGACACAGGGACCGGAAGGCAGGGATCGCACCCGAGACAATTGTGTGTGACCTTTGCGCGTTCGATAACTCGTGCAAGCCTCTCCTTGGCTTCGGCGCTGACCTCCTGCTTCTTCAGGACCTCCCCGAACTCCTGGAGAGTATCAGCAAGGCACTGGCAGGTGCGGCACTTCTCGATATCGGCGATCTTTTCGGTCTCACTGATGAGATCGTTTATGTCTTTCTTCTTTTCCATATACATTCTCCAAAGCTTGCTATTTCATTTTCAGAATGATCTTGTTGTTCGCGCCGGTTTTCCTCTGCATCCAAAGCCAGCTTAACCCTATTGATAAGATGGTCACGACCAGCACGATCGGCTTTGTGAACCCCGCATAGGATGAACCAAAGAGGCTCAGATAGACCGCGAGCATGGGAGAACCGCAACAGCCGAGAAGAAAGCACCCTGCGAAATAGAGGATGCCGGTCATCGTAAGGCCGCCGATAGTCCCTCCCAGCCCGCCCCGCTGCCCGCCGGTGAACCGCATTAAGGAATAGACGGTGAATGCGGCCGCAAGTCCGTACGACAGGCCCATGAAGTATTCCTGCTCTGCAAGATACCGGGAGAACACTGAAGCGTTATCAAGAGAAACCCATCGAGCCGCAGCCCAAAGGGAATACGCTCCGTGCAGAATGAATACGCCAAAGAAGGCCATTACGGGATAGAGTGTCCTTTTCATGGCGTCTCCTTACTTGACCGTTATATGCCGCAAAACATCCACCTTCGAGGCCTGAAACATCA
Organism: Nitrospirota bacterium; assembly: GCA_021788515.1. Taxonomy (GTDB): domain Bacteria; phylum Nitrospirota; class UBA9217; order UBA9217; family UBA9217; genus JAJYKN01. The sequence goes on from JAJYKN010000005.1 coordinate 2,991, forward strand.
GACCACCCTTGTCAACGATCTGGCCGGTTGCGTTCACCTCGTCCCATATCTTGGGCATTGGCCCATTGAAATAAACAGGAAGATAGAATTTCGCGCAACCCACAGACTGGCAATGTTTTGCTTCGTCGGAGTCGATGATCGCGAAGACCTGTTTATCCTTCTCGGAAACGCGTGAAACTACGCCGGTTACAACCACCGTGCCCTTGACCCCGGACGGGTCTGACTGAATATCAGCGACACCCAGGATGCCGCCTTCTTTTTTCTTCGATGCATTGCTGTTGGTGCAGCCGATAATAATAAAAGCGAGCAGGAACATTCCCACGAGCGCATAGTAATGCCGTTTCATGGCATACCTCCGGTTATAAAAGGTTATGGCGGATGCAGAGCACCCGTAAAAGCGAATGGATCTATTAAGAGAGCGCAGGCGGATGGAAAATGGCCTTTACTGCAGTGAAGGGAGAACGAACCTCAACGGAGGATGAAGCGGTACGGACTGCCTCAGGGGCAAGAATCGAAACCGAAGAAACCATGTTCGCCGTCAGGCAGAGATACAAAGGACAATCCGGCGTGGAGCAGGTGTTTGCGCTCCGGGCCTTCTCCTTGCTGCACGCGTCGCAGCATGCCTTGGCCGATGCCTCCGGAGCCTGCGCGGCAACCAAAGACGAAAGGCCGGTGAACATGAAAAGCACGACAACCAGGAGCGCAAGACTTACGGATTTCATATACGAGGATTGCATAGATTCATTATACTGCATCAGTAGTGTCCGGCTATCGATTTTCGAAAATGCGATAACACGTTGTAATGCAAAAACATAAAGGTCAAAATGCAACTTTTCGATTTGAACTCAATTTATCTCGATTCGTTCTATAATCCGCCTCAGTACCAACTGAGGAGGTGCCAGGATGAATTCGGGGAAAACGGTCTTCGCTCAATTGCTTCAACATTTACCGCGCTACGAGTTCAACCAGTGCGTTCTTCGATATCACGGCAATCACAAAGTCAGAAGCTTCTCTTGTCTCGATCAATTCCTCTGTATGGCCTTCGCTCAACTGACCTATCGCGAAAGCCTACGAGACATTGTAACGTGCCTCAACTCCCACAGAGAGAAACTTTATCACATGGGATTTCGAGGAAAGCTCTCAAAGTCAACTCTGGCAGACGCGAACGAACTCCGCGACTTCCGGATTTATCAGGACTTCGGTTATTTGCTCATCAACATAGCCAGCAAACTTTATCGGGACGAAGATCTTGGTCTGGATCTGAAGCTGGTGGTCTATGCTTTGGACTCGACCGTCATCGATCTCTGCCTGTCCACTTTCCCTTGGGCAACATTTCGCAAGACGAAAGCTGCTGTCAAGGTGCACACATTACTCAATGTGCAGGGATCAATTCCGACCTTTATTTTCGTGACTCCCGCGAGCGTTCACGATGTCAATATGATGGATGCCGTTCCATTCGAAGCCGATTCTGTTTATACGATGGACCGAGCTTATCTCGATTTCGAGCGGCTCTATCAGATCAATCGGCTGTCTGCATTCTTTGTCATCAAGAGCAAGAGCAACACGCGGCTACGTCGCATCTATTCTGCTCCGGTGGACAAAGCAATCGGAGTTCAAGCCGACCAGACGGTCATGCTCGTCGGCTACAAATCGCGTTTGGCTTATCCAGATCCCTTTCGCAGGGTACGTTATTACGATGCCGAACGAAACAAACGCCTGGTAGTTCTTACGAACAACTTCCTTATCCCAGCCAAGACAGTCGCAGATATTTATCGCTTACGTTGGCAGGTGGAGCTGTTCTTCAAGTGGATCAAACAACATCTGCGGATCAAGTCGTTCTTCGGCACATCTCCCAATGCGGTGAAGACCCAGATATGGGTTGCCGTGAGTGTCTATCTTCTTGTGGCGATTATCAAGAAGCGATTGAATCTTCCCGGCAGTCTCCACACAATTCTACAGATTTTGGAGGTCAACCTCTTTGAGAAAAAACCAATTTCTCAAGTGGTTAACGAAGCCATTAATCACGAAACGGAATGTAGCGACGATAACCAGTTGAATTTATTTACGTAACAACCGGACACTACTGGATTTGAATCTTAATTGAATACTGTTTGAAACATGCATAACGAGCAGGTGACAAATATGTGGCAGACAGCGGAGCAAGGCTGGCCGGGTCACGCCTGCCCTGCTCCGCGAGTTGTCTGGCTGGGAAGATCAGGCGGAGGGAGGGGGTCTTGTGTACTGCAATTTCCTCCGCATGTACACGCAAGACTTTTTGCCTTTTCAAGCGCTTCCTTCCCCTCCCGAAAGCAGAGGCCCGCGATCACAAACGTACCTACGGAGTCAATTCCGCCGACATGGGTGAGTTCGTAACCAACGCATGTAATGAGCAGAACGATTGAGAGCTGAAAACAGGCGCGCGTGCATGGCTACTTATCATCGTTGCCGCAACAATCGTGTTGAGTTGGCGAGTATTCCCAAATCCGGCAGAGATTGGGCAGCAGCAAGGATAGGCGGCAGAAACCCAAGTGAGGCCAGCGTCAGCCCTACGAGATTATAAACACCGGTAAAGGCAAGATTCATCCTGACTACGCCCATCGTCCGGCGGGCGATCCGCAGAACTGCCGGCACGAGAGTCCAATCTTCGCGCATGAGGGCGATATGCGCCGCTTCAATGGCAACATCCGTCCCTGCCGCGCCCATCGCGATGCCGATATTCGCCTGCGCCAGCGCGGGCGCGTCGTTCACTCCGTCGCCTACCATCATCACGGTATGCCCCTTGGCCTGATACTCTTTGACGATTTCAATCTTATTTTCGGGCAGAAGGGCGGCGCGATAACTGACCCCGAGTTTTCCTGCGAGCGCTGCGGCGGTGCGTTCGTTGTCACCCGTCAGCAATTCAATGTGCTTTACGCCGAGGTCGCGCACGGCGGCAAGGGCGGCGGGGACTTCGGGCCGGAGGGTATCGGCGGCGGCAAGCACGGCAACAGGTTCTCCGTTCCTCGCAAGGAAGAGCAGTGTCTTGCCCTGTTTTTCCAGTTGTTCGGCAATGGGCAGCGACTGCGCCGCCGGGACCAGACGGCTGTTGCCGACGGTGACCTGGCTCCCTTTGACGGCGGCGCGGACTCCCGCGCCGGGAACTGCTTCGAAGTTGTCAGGTTCGGCGAGCTCCAGATTTTGGGCGCGTGCGGCGTCCCGCACGGCTTCAGCCAGCGGATGTTCCGAGTATCGTTCCGCGGAAGCTGCCAATGCCAGCAATTCCGAAGCAGGCTGATTATTGAGTGGAATGATGTCGGTGATTTGCGGCCTGCCTAAGGTAAGGGTGCCGGTTTTGTCCACCAAGAGCACGTCTACGTTCACCAGCGTCTCAAGATATTTGCCGCCCTTGATGAGCAACCCGCGTTTCGCGGCCCCTCCGATAGAGGCCAGCATCGCGATGGGCGTTGCCAGCGCAATAGAGCATGAACACGCCACCACAAGAACGGCGGCAGTGGAAAGAGTATTTCGGCTGATGAGAAAAGTGAGCGCGGCGATCCCGGCGACGACGGGCAAATAGTAGCCGCTGAATTTGTCCGCGAAGCGTTGCACATCGGCGCGGTTGGCTTCGGCTTCTTCCACCATTTTGACGATGCGGCCGAACGTCGTATCTACGCCCGTACGGACTGTTTTGATCCGGAGACTGCCCAGTTTTGCAATTGATGCGGCGAATACACGCGATCCCGATGCGACTTCAACCGGCATGGACTCGCCCGTTATAGATGCCTGGTCAACGGTGGCCTGGCCGCCGATCACTTCACCGTCCACCGGAATTTTCTCGCCTGGACGAACGATCACGGTTTGCCCGATTTTAACATCGGCAACCGGCACTTCCTGCTCCGCTCCGTCACGCTCAACACGGGCTGTTTGCGGGGCCATTGCGGTCAGGTCTTTCACGGCGCGGCGCGCGCTTTCGGTGGTGAAGCTTTCGGCGTACTCGCCCACGCGCATGAAGAATACCACGACTGCGGCGGTTGCCCATTCTCCGACAGCCAGCGCCGCAATTGCGCCGAGTGTCATGAGGGTGTGAGAGGTGACTTCCCGGTTGAGCGTAGCCCGAATGACGTTGCGGAAGACGGGCCAGCCGCTGAAAATGACGAGGGCGAGGCCAACCGGGAACGGTACGCGTTTCGTAAGATGCTCAAAAAGCCCGAACCATTCTCCGATGACGACGATAAACAGCACGGCGCCGAACACGACCGCCAACAAAGTTACGACGCGGCTGGTGAAATCGCCGAGCTGCGGAGTCGTTGGCGCTTCAGCCGGGCCGGAGACGGAATAACCCGCCTTTTCCACGGCCTGACGGATATGAGGCAGGTCCACAAGCGCGGGATCAAGTCGGACGACCGCTTTTTCCGAGGAAAGAAAGACGTTGACCGACTCCACGCCGGGCAGTGCGGCGATCGCGTGCTGAACATGCCCCGCGCATTCGGCGCAATCCATGCCGCCTATCTTCAGCGTCATGGTCCCGTATGCGGCCGCAGTCTCAACGGAGTAACCCATTTTTTCTATAAGTTCGTGGATGTCTTTCTCGGCTGAAGGATCCCCGGATATCACTTTTAACTTTTCTGCGGCAAAGGATATCTGCGCGCTTTTTACGCCGTCTATCTTGGACACTGCTTTTTCGATCTTCAGGGCGCACCCGGCGCAATCCATACCTTTGATGGTGTATGTCTTTTCCTTCTCTTCCGTACTCATGAGCAAATCTCCCGGCATGTGCGCATTACTCGTAACGGTTATCTGGCCTCATTCACGATGTTCAACACGATCTTGTCGACTTCCGCAGCCAGCGTTGTTATGTCGGCCTGCGGATAAAAATCCGAGATCATCTTGGGCCGCAAGGTACTGATGTACGTCTTGCCTTCCTGGGTATAAACGCTGATCGGACAGGGAAGCATCAGTGATATTTTTACGTCCCTGGCCAGCACCTGGCTCGCATACTTTGCATTGCATATCTCGATGATCTTGAGCGGTTCCCGGTCAAAACCTTTTCCGGCGAGCGTAGCCTTCACATCATGGACATGGAGCACGCCGAAGCCTTTCTCTTTGCTCTTTGCCTCGACTGCGGCTACCGCATCGTCAAAGCTCTTTTTTGTTTCCACCGTGTAGTCGAACTTTTCCATGGTGATCCCTCCCGTGATGATATGTTGCGGTCAGGACTCCAAATCCTTCTTCCTTCGCGCAAACTCCTCGGCGTCTATTTCGCTATAAAATACGTTCCTCTTTTTCCCCCATCTCGACCGCCTTTTTTATCTCTCTTCTGAGGTGCTCCGGGAGCCCCTTTATCTCAATGTCCAAAAAACCTCTGACGATGGCGGCTGTCGCCTCGTCGCTGGTCAGCCCCCGCGCCATAAGATACTGTATCTCCTCCTCAGCGATCTTTCCGACTGCGGCCTCGTGGGACATTTCAACGCCGCTCACTCTGCCGTCGAGCTCGGGGATGGCGAGAATCGAGCCCCGTTCAGAGAGGATGAGCCCTCTGCATTCCAGGTGCGCCTTGATCCCGGGGACCTCGCCGATCAAGTTCCCCCTCGTGACGATCGCGCCTCCCTTCGATATGGCCCGTGCAACAACCTCTGCCCTGCTTCCCTTGGCTCTTAAGCAAACCTTAGAGCCCACATCCATTTTCGAGCCCTCCGGTGCAGATAAAATGGTATTGTACCGAACCGTGGCGTTCTCTCCGATACAGTATGCAGCGGGGTACATCTGGAGAGTTTTTACCGGCCTCATGCAGATGTAGTTGCTCATGAAAACGCCGTTTTCCTCCACGATCGTGCCGGTCCGCGGCCGCACTGCCACATTCTCGGCCCAGTTATGGATCATGGTAAAGGTGACCTTTGCGTTCTTTTTAATATAAAATTCCGAAATACCGACATGGAGCCCTGACTTTACGCTCTGCGCCGTCGTGCAGCCGGTAATGATATGGAGCTCCGATCCCTCCTCGGCAATTATGATGTTATGGACATGCTGCGCCATTCCTTCCCGGCCCATGTAGAGGCAAGCCTGCAGGGGAAACTCCGCCTTTGCGCCGGGCAAGGCCCTCAAGAAGTATCCGTGGTGCTGTTGCAGCTCCGCCCGGGCGGTATATTTGTCCGCATCCACCTGCACGGCCTTCCACCAGTAGTCCGTGAGCCATTCGTATTTTTTGAGCGCTTCCGTGGTGCTCATCACTTCAAGGCCGCTTTGATTCGTTGCAGCGAGGATGACCGAATGGTCCATCTGGAAGAACGACCCGGACCTGCACGACTCCTCCGCGTCGATGCCCACGGTGATAGCTCGTTCCCGCACCTCGTCAGTCAGTCCTGTTAATTTCTGGATCTCGCCGTGATCATCCGCCTGAAGGGAATATTCGCTGAGATCAATGTCCGGGCCGATGGCGGCGGGTTTCCTTTCGGCATTTTTTGCCTTTTCCTTGACGGTTACCTTCGGCATCGCACGCACCCCTCATACCCTTTTGTCCGGATGTCCTCCAGAATGTCCCCCGGATTTCCAGAGCAGCTTACAGAACCGTTCAGCATGACGTATGCCCTGTCGGCATTGACGTAATCCAGGATATGACCGGCATGGGTTATGATCAGCCCTGCCTTGGTTCTTCTGTCTTCTCTTATCCCTTTCTCGAGCAATTCATTTATTACTTTTCCCACCAGATTGATATTGACCAGATCCACGCCCGAATCAGGTTCATCGAACATTACAAACGCCGGATTCTGGGCGAGCATTTGAAGGAGTTCGGACCGCTTGATCTCACCGCCGGAAAAACCGAGATTGACGTCCCTGTCCATAAAATCAACGAAGTTCAATTTATCTGCGCTCTCGATGATACTCTCCTCCTTGAAGACACCGCCCTTTTCCATGCAGATACGCAGGATGTCCTTAAGCCGCACTCCTCGCACCGCAGGAGGATTCTGAAATACCAGGCCGAGCCCCAGTCGTGCGCGCTCGTCTATACTGCGTTCTGCAATATCCTCACCCCGGTAGATGATGTTTCCCGATTCCACCCGGTACTGGGGAATTCCCATGATCGTCTTCAGAAGTGAGGTCTTACCCGAACCGTTCGGACCGAACAGGACGATGGTTTCTCCCTGCATGACGTAGAGATCCAGATCATTGAGCACTCTCTTCCCTTCAACACTGACAGACAAGTGCCTGATCTCGATCAGGGGAACATCCCGGCATTTTTCCTGGCTGGTATTCATCGGTTCTTGCTCCTATAACAATTATACACATTTCCTGTTTGGCGCGCTTTGATATCGCTGAGCGCATTGAAGGCGTGGTCTCCGCCTTTTTCGGCCTCGTCGATCTCTATCGGGCGAATGAAAGTTATACTCTTGGCAATACTGTACTCAGCGCGCTAAACTGCCGTCTTCGAGTCCGAGGAAAATGCCGAAATCACCCCTTCGACGATATGTAGGGCACTGGTAATGAGCGCCAGGGCGGACGCAAAAGCGTAAAGCTTTTATCTTTTTGCGGGAACTACTTTAGTAACATCATCTGTTATTTCCCGATTATGGTAAAGGTAGTATTCATTTGCTGCATACCACCTTGTTTTCGCACATGCCGACATGTTCGAACTGAATTGCGGAGTGGGTTATCCTGAATCTTTCTTCAAGAATATGATTTAACTTCTGAACAAGCCCATTGAGCTCGGAGGAGTGTTTGTCCTCGGATATACAGGCATGGCAGGACAGGAACACTTCTTCGGAATCTATGCCCCAGATATGAAGGTCATGTATGCTCTCAACCCCTTCAACTGATGCAATAGAGCGCAACACCTCATCAAAATCAACCTCCTTTGGCACTCCTTGCATAAAGATATGCAAAGCGTCCCTCAATACGCCAACACCGCTCCATATCATCAGGCAGGCGATCACCAGGCTGGCAATGAGGTCGAAAGCGACCCAGTGCGTCCATGCTATGGCGAGGGAAGCGATAATAACGAAAACGGACGAAAGCGCATCATAGAAAAGATGAAGGTACGCGGATCGCATATTGATGTTCTTGTCTTTGCTGCGCCGCAGCACCAGAACTGAGAGAAGATTCCCCGCCAATCCGACTACTGCGACCGGCAGCATCACTCCAAGGGCAATCTCGCGTTGGTCGTAAAATCTCCTGACAGCTTCAACGATTATCACCATCCCGAGGCTGCACAGGGAGACCGCATTAACAACAGCGACCACAACCTCCGCTCGTTTAAGACCGAAAGAGTGTGTCTTCGTCGCTTTCTTTTTGGATACAGCCTCGCCGAAATAACTGAACGCAAGAGAAAGCACGTCCGACAAATTGTGGCTTGCGTCCGATAGGAGGGCCAGACTGCCCGAAAGGACTCCGCCGATGTATTCGGCGACAGTGATGGCAAGGTTGAAGAGGATGACCCAGCCCATTCTACCCCCGCCGTGGCCATGGTCGTCAGCGTGGCTGTGAGCGTGCGAATGGTTATGTGTTGATTCTGACATTTTGGTTTCCCTTCTCAGAAGATGTATCAGCTCTGGCCGGTGACCACTATCGCATACGACTGATGCCTTGCATAATTCTTCAGTCGAAATAGCAGCGCCGCCCCCTAAAAAACAGAAAAGAGTTTAAGCTTATTCGGCTAACGTGTCAATCAAAATAACCCGCTCATAACTCTAACACTCATTATTGAGCATTAGCAACGTGCTGCTCCACCTGGTTTCCGTTGACAAGTACATCAAACTTGCTGACTCCTTGCATATACGTCGGTATCCGGGTTGGACGGGTTTTGTATCGATAAACCGGCTTGAAATCCAGCATCTGAGTCTCGCCATCCTTGACCGTGATCACGACTTCCCGATAGTAATCATCCTCGGGCATACCGAAGAACAGCTTATGCGAACCCGCGCGAAGTCTGATCTTCTTGTTAAGGACATACCTGATCCCGGTGCCAGCCTCCGGGTCTTTGCTCGTGTGTCCATTGGCATCATATTCAGGAAGCTCGTGCTTCTTCCCCTCGGCCTTCCAAAGAACGGCCTGGCCGTCGATATTGAACAGGAAGGGATAGGCCTCCTTGCCATGCGCCGATGCTTTGGATTCCCCTTTGTAGAATCTTTCAAGATGCGTTTTGATGTTTGCCGTTATGACCACATCGGCATAACCCGAGGGCGCGGCATCGTTACCCGCGACTTCCGTGAACACATCCGATTTTTCACTCGTCGATCTCGCGGCAATCGTTCTTGCCGCTGCACCGCAACCTGAAAGAATCGCAAGCATCAAAACAATCGAAACATATACGGTGTATTTCTTCATTTCCTTCCTCCTTTATTTACACGGCGCTTTCGCCGCGTTCCCTGGTTTTTATTCTGATCGCATCCTTAACATCATAAATAAATATCTTTCCATCGCCCTTGTTCCCGGTATGAGCATGGTCGGTGATGGCTTGTACGACAGCATCGAGCATTGCGTCATGTACGATGATCTCAAGCTTGACCTTCGGCACGTAGTCGATCAGGTCTTCTACTATGCGGTGGAGCGATCCTTTGCCCTTTTCCCTGCCGAAGCCCTGCACCTTGGTAACAGTCAGGCCGGGCAATTCAGGTATTTTGTGCAGCGCGTCCACCACCTTGCTCAGCATGAAGGGCTGAATTATGGCTTTGATCTCTTTCATAGGTTCCTCCTGTTAGAATTCAACTTTTTCTTCTTCAAACCATTGGTACAATGTCGGCAATACGACAAGTGTAAGAAACGTCGAGGTAATCAGGCCGCCGACCACGACAATTGCGAGCGGACGTTGTATTTCCGATCCCGTCCCTGACGAAAATAAGAGCGGCACAAGGCCGAGCATAGTCACCGACGCGGTCATGAGCACGGGCCGGAGCCGCAGTTCAGCGCCTTTCCGGATCGCCTCATCAAGCGAAGCCCCTTCCTGTCGCAACTGATTAAAATAAGACACGAGCACCACGCCGTTCAGGACTGCCACACCGAAAAGGGCGATGAACCCGACGGATGCCGGAACGCTCAAATACTGTCGAGAAAGAAACAGCGCCACGATGCCGCCGACCATGGAAAACGGGACGTTCAGGATGATGAGTGCAGCATTCTTCAGCGAGTTGAACGTCATGTACAGAAGCAGAAATATCAGCAGCAAGGTAACAGGCACGATGACAAGCAGTCGCCCCATGGCCCGCTCCTGGTTTTCGAACTGTCCGCCCCACCGGATTGTATAGCCGACCGGCAGCTTTATTTGTGAGCTGATCTTCGCCTCGGACTCCTTCACGAACCCGCCGATGTCACGCCCTTTCACATTGCACTCGATCACGATCCTGCGCTGCCCCTCCTCCCGACTGATCTGGTTCGGCCCTTCGAGGAGGAAGCGCCTCGAAATCTGTCTTAAGGGAATGCCGCCGCCCTCCGGCAGAGGAACGAGCAGGCTGCCGATGGCTTCGACGCTGTTCCGCTTGTTCTCCGGGAATCGTATCTGAACGGCAAAGCGTTTATCCCCTTCGAATACTTCCGTCGGCTGTCCTCCCGCGAGCGCAAGCTCGATGATCTCCTGAACGTCGGAGATGTTTATCCCATAACGCGACATGGTCTGCCGGTCGATGTCAATGTGCAGGTAAGG
>JAJYKN010000400.1 GCA_021788515.1 Nitrospirota bacterium
TTCATCTCGCTTACGTAATAGTCGATCAGCTTCGCGCGCACGTTGTCATCGAGGCGAAAGTAGGGGTCCCAGAGGATGGAAGCGACGTCGTAGGCAGCGGGCGCCATGCGCGCGCCCTGGAAGTCGATGACGCGGGGGATGCCGCCGGGCGTGATCATGATGTTCTGGCACTGGAAATCGCGGTGGATCACGGACTTGGGATAGGCGTCCACTTTTCGCGCAAGACGGTCCAATTCCCCGTCGAGGAAAGGTCTCCTGCCCATTATTGGATTTTTTTTCAATCCAACAACAAACCGTTCGAGAAAGTAGTTCGTCTCCCACCGTAAATAATCATAATCAAAGATCCGCGCCTGGAGCGGGGGGCACTCGTGCACATGTTCGGTGACGCGGGTATGGAGCGTGACCAGGATGTCGAGGACGCTGCGGTAGATGTCTTCAATATGGTCATGATCATGCGGAAGCTTCAGGTAAGAATAGAGGCTTGTATCGCCGAGGTCTTCAAAGAGCGCCCACTTGTCTGCCGCATCAACGGAAATGAGGCCCGGCACGGGCACGGAATGGGCTTCGAAGAACCGCGTATAGAGGAGATGCCGCTCGTAATCCGCATCATCGGGCCTGCACTCCATGAGGACCGCGGTCTTTCGTCCGTTTCGCACGCGGTAGTAGCGCCGGTCCGATCCGCCGAGGCCGATCAGTATCGCGTCGGCGTGGTCGTTCTCATCGGCGTCCGACGGGAGCCCTGTCATGCCGAAGTAGAGGGCGAAGAGGGGGTCGGCCAGCGAGACCCGCTTCTGCTCCCGCGCATGGACCGAAGGCTGCATCTCTGCTTCTTTGAGAGGAATGCTGTAATCCGGACCGATGATCCGGTTCTCCCATAGTCCCGCGACGTGAGCGCCGGGCATGACAATGCAGTTCCTGAGGCGCGCTTTGTCCTCGACCACGCTTCCCGATTCCAGCACGACGTACCCGTCAATCCCGATTTTTCCGCAACCGCAGGCCGGGGACACGTACATTGTTTCTCCTTCCTGGCGCAAGGCGTCGAGCGTCGCCCCGGCGTAGGAGACCGGGGTCCCGATGTCATTCCAGCATGCTCCGGTGAAGTCCAGCGCCTGCACCCGGCGCCCTGCTTTTGCCGCATCGATCCACGCCACGGTTGCGTGGGACACGCCAATCGGCAGATAGTTCAGGATCTCGGGCGAGTACAGGGCGATGCCGGTATAGGCTACTTTTTTCGCGACCCTGTTCAGGTCGGGCCGGGAATCGCCGGGGTTTTCCACGTCACGCACCAGGTCCTCATCATCCACGACCACGTTGCTGAGCGCCGGGTGCTTGTGCGTCACGAGTGTTGCGACGTTTCCTGACGCAAGATGGGTTTCGATCAGTCTCGTGAAATCGATATCCAGAAGAATATCGGAGTTATGTACGAGGAAAGGACCGTTTGACAGGAAAGCTTCCGCGTTCTTGAGCGCGCCGCCGGTGCCGAGGATCGGGTCCTCGGGAAAGAACCGGATGCGGCCCGCATACTGCGAGCCATCCGCCCAGGCGCGGATCAGGTCCGGCTTGTAGTGGAGGTTGACGCCGATCGGGCCGGAGCAGACAGCGGTGAGCCGTTCCAGGATGATCCCGATCAGCGGCCTGCCGAGGATGGGGAGCAGCGGCTTGGGCAAATGGTTCGTGATCGGTCGCAACCGTTCGCCGAGGCCGGCAGCGGGGAGAAAAATCGTAATCGGAAATTGAGGCATAGAGATATTAGATATTCTATCGCAGATGCAGTGCCGGAAATTTTTTCAGATTTTTTGGAGCCCGGACAGGCAAGGATGGCTGCGGATAAAAAATCGTCCGGCCGCCTTTTCCGCGCCGCCATGCGTTACTTGTACACCAGGTACTTCTTTCTTGTTTTTTCAAATGTCTTTGCTTCCGCGCTCCACCACTTCTCCATTTCATCCAGGTCTTTCCACAACTCGATCTCCTTCCGCAACCGGTCGCTTCCGGCCAGGATATCGATCGGAAGATTGATCTCCTCGTACTCGTACGGCGGTTCCTTCCACTTGAAGTCGCGGGGATAGGTGTTGTGGATCGCTTTGAGGATCGCCACGCCGGTCTTGAAGGGTTTAAACCTCTCCCGGTCCGTGACATGGATCTGGGCACCGTTGCAGAGAAGGCCGGCGTGCTTCTGGAACGTGGGCTGGAAAGAAAGCGGCCGGAACACTACGCCCGGCAGTCTGAATTCCCGGAGCACCTTCACGATTGTCTCCGCATGGATAAAGGGGGCGCCGAAGATCTCAAAGGGCCTTGTCGTGCCCCGGCCCTCGGACACGTTCGTGGCCTCGAAGAGGCACATGCCGGGATACACGAGGGCGGCATCGAGCGTCGGCATATTGGGCGACGGCATGACCCAGGGCAGGCCTGTTTGATCGAACCACATCTTCCGCTTCCACCCCAGCAGGGGGATGACGCGATAAACAAGGCCGGGGTGGAAGGTATCAGCGAGGTAAGCGCCGGCCTCGCCGATGGTCATGCCGTGGCGCACGGGAAGCGGCCGTAAACCCACGAAGGACGCGTATTCCGGATTGAGCATCGGACCCTCGACCGTGAGCCCGTTGATCGGGTTCGGCCGGTCGAGCACAACGACAGCCTTGCCTGCCTCTTTGCAGGCCTGCATGCAGAGTTCCAGCGGCCAGATGAAGGTGTAGTACCGGCTGCCCTCGTCCTGCAAATCAACAACCAGGACGTC
>JAJYKN010000401.1 GCA_021788515.1 Nitrospirota bacterium
ACTGGGCATTCTCTTCGGCCCTCTCATCGTGACGCTGCTTACCGCCTTTATCCAAATCTATCGCGAAGAGTACTCAGATAACTGAACCCTCGACATGGCGTCCCGCCCGGAAGGAAGGAGCGGAGCGCGGTGCGTTAGAGCAGTCACTCGGCTTTTTTGTTTCACACTTACCAACGAAAGCACAGGATGATTCGCTGCATTTTTTACTTTTTTATTTCTGGAGGAGAAAGAACAAATGGAAGATCTTGCAAAATCCGACACCTGGCGCGTGTTCAGGATCATGGCCGAATTGGTGGAGGGCTTCGAGGCCCTGAACAATATCGGTCCGGCCGTAACCATCTTTGGAAGCGCCCGGTTAAAGCCCGGCTCTCCCTATTACAACAAGTGCCTGAAAGTTTCCGAACGTCTGGCCAAGGACGGTTTTGCCGTGATTTCCGGAGGAGGCCCCGGCATCATGGAGGCAGCCAACAAAGGTGCGCAGAACGCAAACGGCACTTCGATAGGCCTCAATATCGAATTGCCCATGGAGCAGACCTCGAACAATTTTCAGGACGTCCATGTGGATTTTCGCTACTTTTTCGTTCGCAAGCTGATGTTCGTGAAGTACGCGGTGGCGTACGTTATCTTCCCCGGCGGTTTTGGCACCATGGACGAGTTGTTCGAGGCGCTTACACTGATCCAGACGAAAAAGATCAGGAGCTTCCCTGTTGTCCTTGTGGGCAGGGACTATTGGCAGGGGATGATGGATTGGATGAAAAATTCGCTGCTCGACATGGGGGCCATCAACGCTGAAGACATCGACCTCATGCATATCGTGGATGAGCCGGAGGAAGTTTGTGCCATCATCAACAAACGATATAAGGACCGTTTGAGCGGCATTCAGCCCGACAGAAGGGACAAAACAAAAAAGGGCGTTTGACTTCTATCCTTGCTTGTTCTTTTTCAGCCGGGCGCGGTCAGTACGGCGGCTGAGGAGCTGGGCAGCTCGCAGCCGCCGGAACCATCGTTCGATGGTCTCGCGATAGACCATCGTGAGCAAAATGAAAAAAATGCTGATGCCAACAAGCATGAACAGCGCCCCATAGTGCCTGTACCGGAATAACGCCCCCCCGAGAGTCAAGAGCGTCGTACCGAGAAGCCTGCCTGAGGTAGAGACGAGAAGAAAGTGACGCTGGCTCATGTGCCCCAGTCCAAGCAGGTAACAGAGAATGTCCTTGGGAAATCCGGGGATCAGAAACATGAGAAAGGCCAGGAACAGGCCTTTGTGCTTCATGACATAATCATACCGTTTGATTGTATCCGGGTTCACGACCAGTTGAACCAGCGGACGGCCGGCCAGGCGGGCGAGCACAAAGGCAATCCACGAGCCAAGGGTAAGGCCGATCGTGGAGTACAGGATCCCCCAGCCCGCGCCAAAAAACACACCGCCGACAAAGCCCGTCACTTCTCCGGGGACGGGCGCGGCAATGACTTGCAGCGTCTGAAAACCGATGAATATGAACGCTGCATACGCACGATGCTTGTTGATAAAGTTCACCAATCGTTGACGGTCGGTAAAATAATCGATGAGGCCGTACGCATACAGCAGGTAGACGATCCCGCCCAGAACAAGCCCGGCAACCGCGATGCCGGCGATATTTTTCTTATCGAACTTTATCATTCCCATAATCGATCTGGTTATTTTTTGAAAAGGTCATCAAGCATTGTGCGCGCCTGGCTGGATGCTGTCTGCGTTCGGCTCGAAGCTGTTCGTTCCGAGAATGTAAAAAATTCACAGAAATTTGACTTGGACTTGTCTTTCACCAGGTCTGCAACAGGCTCCCGGCATTGTTTCGAGGCGGCTGGATCAAAAAAGGTGCAGTTCAGGCAGCAGCGGAGATCAGTGCCGCAGAAGGGGCAGGTATCCTTTCTGCCCACACTCCTGCCGATTGACAATTCCTTTTTGCACGCGTGGCACGTTTTCACGGAAGTCATAATAGCGTATTAGCCAGGTGAAGACAAGCCGAAAAATGCTTCTCCGGGGCCTCTTCTCCAACCGTACGTTGATGAATATGCATGGGACTACTTGACTGGCCGAATGTGAGAGCTGTCTCATTTAGGAAATCACCATACTGTTCGTTTGGACCTGGGGGCCGCCATTCTTTTATATGGTTATTTCTAATGTTTTTTTCGGCAACACACATTGACATTTTTTCTGGTATACTATGAGAAAGGTCCGTGATCAAGTGTTCCACGGGGTTATAAAGTTTTTCTTATTACCCCGATACTTTAATGAAGGCGGAGGCGCAAAAGAACATGAGAATCATTGTCGAGAACCTGCCGGCCGATATTACCACGGAGAAGCTGAAAAGTATTTTCGACCAGATTGGCGCGGTCGAATCGGTCAAATTAAAGACCGACCTGTTGACCAGGCGTCCGAGTGGTACGGGCTATGTAGAAATGTTACTTGATGTGGATGCCTTCCGGGCGGTGAACTGCCTTAACGGTGCAACAATGCATGACAGAAAGATTTTTCTTACAGAAGAGCAACCGCTGCTGGCACGTGCAAAACAGCTGCTGGAACAGGGCATTAAATTTCAAGGGATTAATCTCGGCTTTCACAAGGAAAAAGAAGAACGTAATCACTAGCAGCTTTGTCAGCATCCTTAATCAATATTTTTACGCTGACATAAAGAGTATGAATAGATGTCTTCGATTTCCAATCCTGTTTTACTATTTTACGCTTCGTCA
>JAJYKN010000402.1 GCA_021788515.1 Nitrospirota bacterium
GCCACAGCTGCAGCGCATGGAACAACACGCTGAACAATACCCGGGAAGCGCTCAAGCAGTTCGAGGCCGGGCATGCAGCCGGGCTCCGCACCCTTTCCCCGGAGGCCGCAGCGCTCCTGACCGAGACCCGCAGCCGCCTCTCGGGTCTTGTCAATGCAACGAATCCCGCAGGCCAAAAAAAGGCCGGCAACTGCAAGCTGCCCGAAGGCGTCTGTTTTGTGAAAGTCTCACGAACGCTCCTGGAAAAGGTCTGAACGCTGATTCAGGGACCCAACAGGTCCTTTGTCATGGTAGTAGCCCGCTTCGCACAGTTCGACCTTCTGATAGTTTGATCGCTAAGAGAGGATGCCGGCAATAATGAGTCGAATCGAAAGATCCTTTGCTTTTTCCATCGCGCTGTGCGCCTTTTTCGCTGCCATTGCCGCACACGCCAATGCACAAGCCGATACTCCTCAGGTTTTGTTGCAAAGCGCTTCCGGGACGCAAGAGGGCGCTGTTGACAGGGAATGCAATAGAACGTCGCCGATCAGCACGTACAAGATCAATTACTTTACGCTGAATAGGCTTCCGAACGACAAGAACGCCCAGGTCAAGTTCCAGTTCAGCGCGAAATACAAATTTTTCAACCGAGATGTTTTTGTGCTGGACCATCCCCTGTCCCTGTATCTGGCCTATTCTCAAAAATCGCTCTGGAACGTGGGCCAGGATTCCATGCCCTTCGAGGAGAGCAACTACAATCCCGAGGCGTTCTTCGACTACCAGGTGAATCTTGCGCGTGGAGCGGCTACCCTGCGGGACATCATCCTGAGCCCGTATGAACATGAGTCGAACGGCCTGGCAGGCCCCCTGTCCCGGGGCTGGAACCGGTTCTACGCCGCCGTCCGTCTGGGGTTCCTTCCCATCGAAGAAAAATGCGATTTTGACTCAACGCCCAAGGACCGGATCGAGGTATTCTTAAAGGCCTGGCATGCCTATGGATACTCTGATGAGACTACCTATCTGCAAACGATCAACAGCAACAAGACCTTTATCGGATATGAAGGATTCGGGGAAGTCAGTTTGCTTTTCCGGGATATCATCGTCCATGGGGATGACTGGGGCAACAGCTTCGAAATAACGTCGCGGATCGGGGGGAAGGACAACCTCGAACTGCAGTACGTGCAGAAGGTCCCTGGGCTCAATTTCCTGCCGTACATCCAATACTGGCACGGCTACGACGAGACCTTGCTCCGGTTCGACCGCTTCGAAGACCGGACGTTTATGGGGGTGTCGTTCGTGTATTAAAGTGGATTCAATTTTTGCCTCGTGCGGAGACGTTCAAGGCAGCGTTGATCAAAAAATAAAAAATTCATTCGGGGGGATCCTATGGAAAAGCATTTGATCGTTAAGAAGAACAAGCTGAAAAACTACTGTGGATTGATGTTGTTGTTCGTCATAAGCATGCTCGTATTCAGCGGCTGCTCCCATTCGCTTCACATCACCAATCTGGACGAGCAGCTAATGACCCCTGTTCCGCCCCTGAAAGAGCCTGTCAAGATCGGGGTATCGTCAGGCAACGAGGTGCAGGTGCAGAACGCACGGTATGTGGCTGCCATCGTGGAGGCGCTCAAACATAACAGCAACGTGGGACAAGTGGTGTATCCTTACAGCCGGACCACCAGCACCGCGCCGGTGGACGTGCTCGTCGATATCGCGGTAAACACGAAATACGACGGCAAGGGAAACAATTTCTTCGTGAATTTCCCGGGCTTCATCATCTTCGCCCCTGCCATTTGGGGATACGGATATGACGCCTGGATCGACACGCAGGTCAGCGTAACGGACCTGAAGAGCAACGTCTCGCAGCAGATATCCAGCCCCGCCCATTACACGTTCAGGCACGCGGACATAGACAGGACCTGGACCGTGGCCGGTGGATGGGTCATCTGGCCCATTCCCCTGGTCGGCGGCTTCGTATTCACGGGATACGACCCTGACATCACGGATTTGTTCATCACCAAAGTCTCCCCCAGTTACGGACCCTACGTGGCAAGCAAGATCATGGCGTCTCTGCCGCAGAGCGCAATGAAACAAGCGAGTCAGGAACAACAGCAACCGCAGGAGGACGCGAGACTGCGGTAAAACCGGGGCCGGAGTTCGGTCAAATCAACTCGAAGGCCGATGCGAGGTGAATTATGCAGCGGGAAAAACGCACCATCCTGGTCGTGGACAGCAGCGCCACCTTTATTTTTTACGTTGCGATGATGCTCAGGAAACTCCAATACGTGGTTCAGACGGCTTCTACTGCCGAAGATGCGCTCAAGATGATTGTCGGCTCGGCTCCGGCCGTCGTCTCGCTCAAACTGCTCATCCGCGCCCGCGAGCTCGCGGTGACTGCCCGCGTGCTGTACAGCTCCGCCAAGGTCGGCGGCCCGCATGCCGTCCCCGGAATGGGCGTGAGCTTCGAGACTATCGATCCGGAAGACCGGACCTTTATCCGCGAATTCATCAGGGAACAGGTTACGAACGCCCTGGCAACCAAACCCCGTCAGTGAGGCGGTCTCAAGCGCGAACTCCGGTCCATTGCAGAGCAGTACGATCCTGCGAAATGCACCTTCGCGATCATCGGACCTGGCGCAGAGCACAGACTGCATCTTAAGCGTTAATGATACTGCAACTGACTTAAACGGCACGAGGCTTACCATGAACGCCAATTCATCAGCGGCTTTCAGGACAGCGGCATAA
>JAJYKN010000403.1 GCA_021788515.1 Nitrospirota bacterium
CGAGATAAAGGCAAGTTTTGAGGGCAAGGTGACGGCCGGGCTCAAGGGGCAGGATGCGGAAAAGCTGCTCTCGAAGCTCGATGAGGAGCGCGCCAGAAAGCTGCGGAAAAACAAAAAACTGTCGGACCTCCTGGGCAAGACCTGCTTTGAGGCGCTGCAGGGCCGCGGCGAGGTCTGCGACAACTGCATCATCGAGAAGACGTTCGCCTCAGGAGATCCCTTCGCCAAGGAAAAAGAAGAAGTTTCATTGTGCGGGGCCAAGCTCTGGCGGGATGTCTATTCGTATCCCATCATCGATGCAGGCGGAAACGTCTCGCACGTGATCGAATATTCGAGGGACATTACCGATCGCAAGAGAACCGAAGAAGCACTCAAGGAAAGCGAGGAACGGTATGCGCTCGCCGCACGCGGCGCGAACGATGGCTTGTGGGACTGGGACCTCCGGAACAACAAAATTTACTTTTCCGGCCGGTGGAAGTCCATGCTCGGTTTCAGCGAGAAAGAGATCAACGCCAACCCCGAGGAATGGCTCACGAGGGTCCATCCCGACGACCGGGGCGCACTGGAAGCGGGGATCGCGGCCCATCTGAAGAGGCGGGACTCGCACTTCGAGGGAGAATACCGCATCATGCACAAGGACGGGACGTATCGCTGGATGCTGAGCCGCGGTCTCGCGGTGCGGGACGGCGACGGATACGCCTACCGCTTGGCAGGCTCACAGACGGACGTCACGCTCCGAAAAAAGGCTGAGGAGCAATTGGCCTACGACGCCTTTCACGACGCCCTCACGGGTCTGCCGAACCGCGCGCTCTTCATGGACCGGTTGCAGCACGTGATCATCGCCTCGCGGCGGAGCGTCGAAGCGCACTATGCCGTGCTGTTCCTCGACCTTGACCGGTTCAAGATCGTCAACGACAGCCTCGGCCATACCATCGGAGACCAACTCCTCCTCGTGGTCAGCCTCAGGCTTTCCGAATGCATCAGGCCGGGCGACACGGTTGCGCGACTGGGCGGCGATGAGTTTGCCGTCCTCCTTGAGAACATCAGCGAGTTGAAGGACGCCGTTGATGTCGCTCAACGGATCCACGAAAAAATGTCGACCTCGTTCATGGTCAAGGGCCATGAAGTGTTCAGCTCCGTCAGCATCGGCATTGCCTTGGGCCTCGGCCACTACGAGCAGGCGGAGCAGATCCTTCGCGACGCGGACATTGCCATGTATCAGTCAAAGGCAAGGGGAAGCGCTTGCTCTGAGATCTTTGATGAGAAAATGCGCGCGACCATACTAGACCGGCAGCAACTGGAGTCTGATCTGCGCGGGGCCATTGATCATAAAGAATTGGTTCTTCATTACCAGCCCATTATCGATCTGAAAACGCAACGGGTGGTCGGTTTTGAAGCCCTCGTCCGGTGGAACCATGCGACACGGGGTCTTATTCATCCAATGGAATTCATCCCCCTGGCAGAAGAGAACGGCCTGATCAACACGATCGGTGAATGGATCCTCAGAGGGGCCTGCCGCGAGCTCAAGAAACTTCAGGAGCTCTTTCCTGTGGACCCCCCGCTGAATATGAGCATCAATATTTCGAGTAAACAATTCACGCGGCAGGATTTGGCCGGCAAACTTGAAAACATTCTTAAGGAAATCGGACTCGATCCTCACACGCTGGTTTACGAGATAACGGAGAGCATGATCATGGAAAACGTTGATGCCGCGGCGGCGACGATGAAACGACTTCAGAATATGGGGGTCCGCATACATATCGATGACTTCGGCACAGGCTATTCCTCCCTCAGCTATTTACACCATTTCCCGATCAACGCGCTCAAGATCGACCGCACGTTCATTGACAAGCTCTCAGCTGACAGTGAGAATCATGAGGTCATTCTCTCAATTATTTCTCTGGCAAAGAGCTTGAACTTCGATGTGATTGCCGAAGGTATAGAGCTGGCGCATCAATTGTCAACAGTCAAAGAACTGCAGTGCCACTACGGCCAGGGGTTCCTGTTTGCCCAGCCGATGGACTCGAGCGGGATCGAAGAGTGGATGAAGCG
Organism: Nitrospirota bacterium; assembly: GCA_021788515.1. Taxonomy (GTDB): domain Bacteria; phylum Nitrospirota; class UBA9217; order UBA9217; family UBA9217; genus JAJYKN01. The sequence goes on from JAJYKN010000403.1 coordinate 2,053, forward strand.
AAAAAAAAATATGCCATCAATGCACGGTGAATAGGTCCGATGGAAATATGTTTCTTTTTTCCGGAACCTCTGTGACTTAATTTGCACGCAGAAATCTGGATGAAATCCAACACGGAAGGAGGTGAAACCATAATGAAAAGATTATTTGTATTGGCCCTGGCTTTAGTCGTATTGCTGGCGATTGCAGTTTCTGCTTTTGCGGTTCCGGCCGGCAGGACGGTCGAGTTCGAAGCCAAAGGCGGACCCGGCAAAGTCATATTTGACGGTCAGGTGCACGCTGGGAAAGGCCTCAAGTGCTCTGATTGCCAGATGTCGGCTGAGCAGTATTTATATTCGTGCCGCTTTCATTGCCGCAAGATGCCAGAAAGACCGCAAAAAAACAAACAAAAAGCAATTTAAAACCTTTTTTTGCAAGGGTTTTCATGAGACTGCTCCTTTGCCCTGATTTCTTTTAGGTACTCTGGAAAGCTTTTTAGAAGGCCGCCGGAACCGGCCTGTCCTTATAAAAAATTTTAAGCCCAAAGGAACTTACGTTCAAGAATGGCCTTATTAATCTCCATGAAACAGAAAAGAATAATTTTAAAATCTCTATGTTTTTCCGAAAGGATTTCACAAAAGTTGTTGATAACTCTAAATTTCCTATAAAGCTATATACTTTTATAGACGGTA
>JAJYKN010000404.1 GCA_021788515.1 Nitrospirota bacterium
TGCAGAAATGCTACTTTATCGCCAGAATATCATAAAAGATTGCTTGAAAAATCCATCGACGGTAAGAAATCTTTATTCTATCGCAATCGAAGGAATTGAACAGGAGAAAAAAACATATTTCGGTTTTTTCAGTAAATATCCAGATGCCATCCTACACAGTGCGATGGAACTTTTACATCTTTTTATCTCAACTTTGAGAAAATTAAGAAAAATCGTCGATGATGAATCATCAAAATTTGAATCGGAAGGGTTCAGGAACCTGTTTGCTATGCTCAAAAAAGAGCTCAGTGATGAATATTTTGAAGTCGTTCAAAATCATTTGAACAGACTGAAATTCCGGGATGGAGTTTTGATCAGCGCTGCATTGGGAAAAGGGAATAAAGGCGTGAATTACGTTCTTCGCGGACTGCGTCAGGTAAACCAGAGTTGGATGGACAGAATCATCACGGATTACATACTACCCAGGATTCAGGACGGTAACCATCCATGGTTAAAGCGGCTCTTCACGCAAAGAACACCGGCCTACACTTTCTATCTCCACCCCCGCGACGAAGCCGGCGCGAGGGCGCTCACGGAATTAAGAGACCGGGGCATCCACCTGGTCGCAAATGCGCTCGCCCAGTCTGCTGATCATATTAAGGCATTTTTAAATATGCTGCGCACCGAACTGGCCTTTTACATCGGATGCCTGAATTTGCACGAGCGCCTTGCGAAAAAGGGAGGGCCGACGGCCTTTCCCGTGCCCAAGGGCGCGAGCGAACGCATCCATTCCTTTCGGGGATTATACGATGTCAGCCTGGCTTTAACGATGAAGCAAAGAGTCGTGGGCAACGATGTGAACGCCGTTAACAAGAACCTCGTGATCATCACCGGCGCCAACCAGGGCGGCAAATCGACGTTCTTGCGGAGCATCGGCCTGGCCCAACTGATGATGCAAAGCGGCATGTTCGTACCGGCCGAGTTGTTCTCGGCAAATGTATGCGACGGGCTTTTCACCCACTACAAACGGGAAGAAGACGTTGCCATGAAAAGCGGGAAACTCGATGAAGAGCTCAAGAGAATGAGTGAGCTTGTGGACAAGATGACGTCAAATCCCCTTCTGCTTTTTAATGAGTCTTTCGCCGCGACAAACGAACGGGAAGGCTCGGGGATCGCCGGGCAGATTGTATCCGCATTATTGGAGAAGGGTATTAAGATTTTCTTCGTCACGCATCAATATGAATTTGCGCGCGGGTTTCACGACAGGAAAATGACAAGCGCTGTCTTCCTACGCGCCGAGAGGCGCGCCGACGGAGCGCGAACGTTCAAGTTAATCGAAGGAGAGCCGTTGCAAACCAGTTATGGCGAAGATTTGTATAACAGGATATTCGAGCAGATACCCTCGTCAAAATGACAATACCGATCGAGTGTGTAAGATATTATAGTTCCAGTAACGCAACAAATAGTTCAATAAAGGACTGAGGTCGTCATGTTGGACATGGATACAAGGTTTTTTTTCTTGATAAACCACGGGACATCAAATCCCGTCTTCGATGCCGTCATGCCTTTTCTCACAAATGAGGGCTATCTCCTTGTTCTTCCCTACCTTCTCTTTGTCTTTTACAGTGTGTTGGGGAAAAAAGATGCTTCCGGCGGGTCTTACCTGGTCCCTGTTGTATGGGCAACTGCTATCGCTTTTGTTGCCTTTCCTTTGGCGGAAGTGATAGGGGATGGGATAAAAGATGCGGTTATACGAGTGAGGCCGTGCCATGTTTTTGAAGGGATCAGGCTGCTGGTCCCCTGTCCGAAATCATTTTCCATGCCTTCCGGCCACGCGGTAACTTCATTCGCCTTTGCGACCCCTCTCTTTTATCTCACGAGATCATTGATAACCTTGACGCTGAGGCTGTTCCCGCAGGTACTCGCTGCCTCTATAGCCTTTTCGCGGGTATACACGGGAGTTCATTATCCATCAGATGTAATAGCCGGCGCTCTCCTGGGAGTAGGAGTCGCATCGCTTCTGATCATCATTTATGAGTGGACGATAAATACAAAACGCGGAAAGGAGGAGCTGGGAAGCAAATCGTAATCGTTTCAACTATGAGCAAAATCGAAAACAGAAAGGGAAAAAGCATATGACAACACCGAAGGACGTATTGAAACTGGCAAAAGAGAACAAGGCAATGATGGTGGATTTCAAGTTCATGGACTACCCCGGATTGTGGCAGCACTTTTCCGTGCCCGTGGACGAGCTGACCGAAAATATCTTTGAAGACGGGCTCGGTTTCGATGGATCGAGCATCCGTGGATGGCAGGCGATCCATACGAGCGACATGCTCGTGGTGCCCGATGCGGAAACGGCGGTCATGGACCCTTTTACCAAGTACCCGACTCTCTCGCTCATCTGCAACATCGTAGACCCAATCACCAAGGAGCGCTACACCCGCGACCCGCGCCACATAGCACAGAAGGCCGAGGCATACCTCAAGTCAACCGGCATCGGCGATACCTGCTATATGGGGCCTGAGCCGGAGTTCTTTATTTTCGACGATGTGCGCTTCGACCAGAACTCCCATGAAGGTTACTATCACATCGACAGCGTGGAGGGCATCTGGAACTCCGGCCGCGTGGAAAACCCCAACCTTGGCTACAAGCCCCGCCACAAGGAAGGTTATTTCCCGGTGCCTCCGATCGACAGTCAGGAAGACATCCGCTCCGAGATGGTAGAAGAGATGCAGA
>JAJYKN010000405.1 GCA_021788515.1 Nitrospirota bacterium
GCTGAGAGAAGTTTATGACGAAAATAAAATTCATGCCTTCTTGTTGAGCCCGGAGATATGGGAAGGATCTGAATGCGGAATTCGGAATGCGGAATGTGGAATTAAGAATCTATTGTCAAAAACCGAGGCCGAAGCCCTTCAAGTACATCCAGCCTCTTCTCCTACACTTGCCCGGTATGACATCATCAAAATCATCGCGCCCGTTCTTTCCGGCAAGGCCGTGGTGAGCAATCTCGGATGGCCGTCCAAAGAGCTGTACGCAATCAAGCACCAGCCGTCCAACTTCTACATGCTCGGCAGCATGGGCATGGCAACGCCCATCGGACTCGGCATTTCACTAACGTCCTCGAAAGAGGTCGTCGTGATCGACGGCGACGGAAGCCTGCTCATGAATCCGGGGACACTGGCAACAGCGGCCTATACCGCTCCCAAAAACCTGACGATTGTCGCGATCGACAATGGCGCCTATGGATCGACAGGGAACCAGCCGACCCTTGCGGGAGTGTGCTCGGACCTGGAAGTTGTTGCGCGGGGATTTGGATTTAAAAAGACGATCACGGTGTGGAGCGAGGAACAAATCCATGATGCTATGAAGAAACTGCAAGAGGGGCCGACGTTCGTCCATGTCCTGGCAATTCCCGGGAACAAGGATGTCTCGAACATTCCGCTGCATCATCTGGAGATCAAAAAGCAGGTGCAGCATTTTTTAAAAAGGTAGTGTGGCTTTTTGTCGATCCAAATTGAAATTGTCTTTGTCCCCTTGTCAGCGGGATGACATAACAGTCTCCACCGCCCGTATCGCATCAGCCGCGGAACTCGTTATTCCGCCCGTATAGCCGGCGCCTTCTCCTATGGGGTAAAGGTTCCTGATGTTCACTGATTCGAATTTTTCACTGCGCGTGATCCTGAGGGGCGCCGACGTTCTTGTTTCCGCGCCCAGCACGATGCCATGAGAGGAAACAAAGGACGGATAGGCCTCCTGCCAGGTCAAGAACGCGGCCTTGAGCGCATCGCTCACAAACGCTGGAAATATCTCATGCATATCCGCCGCTGCAGTTCCCGTGGCGCAGGAATTCCTGTTCAAACTCCCCGAGACCTTCCTGCTCAGAAAATCCAGCAGATTCTGGGCAGGGACCACGCATTTCCCGCCTCCGGCATGAAACGCCTTGTGCTCGATATCCTTTTGGAATTCGATCCCGGCCAGGGGATCGGCTGAGCAGTAATCACGGGTTTGACAGGTCACCACGATGGCCGCATTCGAGAATTCCGATGCCCTGCGGGAGTAGCTCATGCCGTTGACGGCCAGCATGCCGTGTTCGGAGGAAGCGTTTACCACTTCGCCGCCGGGACACATGCAGAAGGTATACACTCCCCTTCCTATTTTTCTATCAGTGTAATTCAGAGAATACGTTGCAGCGCCGATACGGTCGAAGTCCTTGTATTTATCTCCATAGCGCAGGTGATTGATGAGCTCCACCGGGTGCTCCACTCTCACCCCCACGGAGATCGGCTTCTGCTCGATACGAAGGCCTTTCTTATGAAGCATGGCAAAGGTATCGCGCGCGGAATGTCCCAGCGCCAGGTAGAGAATGGAACAAAGATATTCCCTTTCTTTGTTTATGACGACGCCGACGACCGCGTTGTCGGACAGCAGCATATCCGTCATTTTTGAGCAATAGTGTATTTCACCGCCCTGTTCGAGGACATAGTTCCGTATGTTGCGGACGATCTTGCACAGCACGTCCGTTCCCAGATGGGGTTTGCTGATATACCCTATTTCTTCCGGAGCGCCGAATTTAATGAACGTCTCCAGCACCTTGTTGATATATCCCGTGTTCATTTTCCGCGAAAACAGCTTCCCGTCGGAATAAGAACCTGCGCCGCCTTCGCCGAACTGAATATTCGATTCAGGGTCGAGCACTCTTTCATTCCTGAATTTTTGAACGTCCAGGGAGCGTTCTTCCAGCCTTTTGCCCCGTTCGAAGATGATCGGTTTCTGCCCATAGGCAATAAGCTCAAGAGCGGCGAACATGCCGGCGGGCCCAAAGCCGATGACGATCGGCCTGTCCGCGCTGGTCTTTGATGCCCGTTCTTTCGTTATTTTTTCAGTGTAGAGAGGAAGGTTTTCTTTGTTCACAAAACTATCGGAGGTATGAACCACGAGAGATATGTCGTAGTAGAACTGCTCTTGATTACGCGCATCAAGCGTCTTGCTCAGCATTTTGACGATGTATATGGCTGTCTCGCTAACGTTCAGTTTTTGCGAGGCTGCTTTTAGATATTCATTTTCCCCGTCTTTTTCAACGGGTATCCGCAAATTGATCAGCAGTAAATTCAAGTATCCTCATTTCTAGTAAACTCAGCGGCCTGCCGGTGGTTCCCCTGCTCCAAAGTCTCCTATGAAGTCCAACACTGTACATAAACCAGCTCTGCACGCATTTTGGTTTGTTAAACAGCCCGCAAAGGCTTTTCCCAGCGCGCCAGGCCAGACGTGAAACGAAATTGCTTCACGTCGCTTGCTATGACGGCAAAATGACTTTGAGTAACCTGCTCATGAGTTTTTATAACTTTCCGGTTTCTTGATACTCCTGAACGTAGACCTTGATGGCCCGCAGGATTATCCAGTCCATCGTAACACTATTGTCCTTTGCTATCTTGACCATTGCGTCGATGAGCTCCTTGTCGATCGTGGGCATGCCGGACGGCTGCGGC
>JAJYKN010000406.1 GCA_021788515.1 Nitrospirota bacterium
AGGCCATAATCACCTATGCCGTCGAGATCGCGGCAGGCGAGCTGACCCAGCTTCTGAACGTCATCTTCGGCAACAGCAGCATCAAACCCGGCATCCGCGTGGAGCACCTCGATCTTCCGGAGTCGCTGCTCAAACAGTTTAAAGGTCCGCGTTTCGGCAGGGAGGGATTGCGCAAGCTCCTGAATATACCGAAACGCCCGCTTCTCTCAACAGCAATCAAGCCCATGGGCCTTTCCTGCCAGGAGCTTGCCGACCTTGCCTATCAATTCGCGCTCGGCGGCATGGACATAATCAAGGACGACCACGGTCTTACGAACCAGTGCTGCTCGCCCTTCGAGGAGCGGGTCAAAAGATGCGCGGAAGCGGTCCGGAAAGCGAACAGGAAAACCGGGGGCCGTACGATCTACATCGCGAACATCACTGCGCCGGCCCGGGAAGTAATGAACAGGGCCAGGATCGCAAAAGACGCCGGAGCAGGCGGTCTTATGGTTGCGCCCGGGCTCATCGGCATGGACCTGATGCGCGAACTCGCTGACGACGACAGCATTGCTCTGCCGATCATGACGCACCCGGCATTCCAGGGAAGCTTTGTCACGGGACAGGGCGGCATGTCGCACGGCGTCACTTTCGGACAGCTTGCGCGCCTCGCGGGCGCGGACGTGACGATTTTTCCCAACTTCGGCGGCCGGTTTTCGTTCAGCCGCGAAGAATGCAGCAAGATCGTGGCGGGAACTGTTGAACCCATGGGCCATCTCAAGACCATATTTCCCGCGCCGGGCGGAGGTATGATCCTCGACAAGGTCCCGGATATGCTCGAAACCTACGGCCAGGACCTGATTTTTCTCATCGGTGGCGGATTGTTTAAGCACGGCTCCGATCTTGTGGAAAACTGCCGCTCTTTCAGGAAAATGGTGGAAAGCCTGTAGAACGCACTCCCCTTCCGTCTTTAAATTTTTTTAATCTCTTGCCAATGTATTGGATAATGTTGCTATAATTATAGTATTCAAAAGCATGGGAACTTTTTGCAGCCCTGACAGTTGCCTTCCGCTAGAGGACTTTTTCTCTAACGTTAAGAAACAACAGTTTCAATCACCGCAGGTGATGAATCCCGCGACTTGCAATCCCCCGGCTCCTGCCGGGGGTAATGCGCCGTAGTCCGCGGGAGGTCGCGTTGTTAAAGAGAGCCTCCTGCTCCTGCTGGAGGGGGCTCCACTGACATAACCGGTTGTGAGCAGCCGGCGGCGTTCTCTAACGGAAGAAAGTATCTGCCATGGGGCGCCTCGCAGAAGGGGAGGCACTTCATGAAAAAAATCGCCATTAACGGCCTCGGGCGCATCGGGCGATTGGCCCTGCGTCAGTATGTGATAAACCCGCCGGAGCACGCGACCCTCGTTGCGGCAAACAGTCCGGCCCCGGTAGAAGAGCTTGCCTACCTCATCAAATACGATTCCGTGCACGGGCGCGCCCCGTTCGATATCAAAACAGGACCGGATTATCTCGAATTCGGGTCAAGCAGAATAGCGATTTCCCATGAAAAAGACCCTGAAAAACTGCCCTGGCGCTCTCTCGGCGTCGATATTGTCCTGGAGTGTTCAGGACTTTTTTTGAAGAGAGAGGACGCGGAAAAACATCTGGATGCCGGGGCCTCGAAAGTCATCATCAGCGCGGAAGCAAAAAACGAAGATCTGACCGTGGTGCTGGGGGTGAATGAAAAGGCCTATGATCCGAAAAGACATCATATCATCTCGAATGCCTCTTGTACCACGAACTGCCTGGCAACGACCGTCAAGGTCCTGAACGACGCCTTCGGGATCGATTACCTGATGGCGACGACGATCCATGCATACACGTCCAGCCAGGCGCTCATCGACAGGTCTTCCCCCAGGCACAGGCGCAGAGGCCGGGCCGCGGCCGTCTCGCTGGTTCCGTCGAGCACCGGCGCGGCAACGGCAACGGAGCGGGTGCTGCCGGAGCTCAAGGGGAAAATGTCGGCTATTGCGGTGCGCGTGCCGGTTGCCAACGGATCGCTCACCGACATTACGGCCCGGGTAAAAAGGGTTGTGACCCGGGAAATGGTTAACGCCGCGTTTAAAAGGGCCGCGGAAGTCGACATGAAGGGCATCCTGGGGTATACCGAGGATGAACTGGTGTCAGCGGATATTATCGGGGATGAACATTCGAGCATCGTGGATGCCAATGCCACCAAGGTCATCCAGGAAAGAGTGGTGAAGGTTTTTGCCTGGTACGACAATGAATACGGGTATGCGCGGCGCCTGCTCGACCTGGCTGACTATATTGCGCGATGAAGAGTCCGGCGACGAAGTAAGGTGAAGAAATGATAAGGCGCGCAAGGAGTCCGATTCATGAGGCATTTTGCACTTGCCTTTGAATTGAATTTGTGATTGTATATACCGACGGTGGTACTTGTACTTCGGAGGGGAAAAGGGCTGAACAGTGTGAAATTATGAAGAAGTAAAATCACAGAGGAGGCTGCCATGAAGAAGATTACAAGACGTGATTTTGTCAAGAAAGCAGGGGTAGGCGCGGCGGGCCTGGCAATCGGTTCGTCGGTTTTGGATTTAAACAAGGTATTTGCGCAAACATCAGGACGCAGGACGCTCAGGCTCCTGCAGTGGAGCCATTTTGTGCCGCGGTATGACAAATGGTTCGACCCCTATGCAAAAGCCTGGGGTGAGAAGCACAAT
>JAJYKN010000407.1 GCA_021788515.1 Nitrospirota bacterium
CCAAGGGACATGGTTTCGCGGGCAATCTATACGGAAATCGGGGAGGGCCGGGGGATTAACGGTCAGGATTACGTCCATCTGGACCTTACTCATCTTGGAGAAAAAAGGCTTGCCGAAAGGCTTTCGGACATTTCCTCCTTCGTAAAGATTTACCTTGGTCTCGACCCGGCGAAGGATCCCGTCCCGGTTCATCCCACGTGCCATTATATGATGGGGGGTATTCCCGTAAATACCGACGGAAACGTGACTGATGAAAACAACAGGGTCGTTCCGGGACTGTATGCGGCGGGCGAATGTTCGTGCATCTCGCTCCACGGGGCTAATCGGCTCGGCTGCAATTCGCTTCTCGATCTCGTCGTCTTCGGTAGAAGGGCCGGTTTGCATATCCTCGAAAACCTCGACCGGTTGCCCTGGATCGACCCGCCTGAGGCCCCGGAACGGGACGCGGTCGAGCGCATGAGACGGATCCGGGAAAACACAAAAGGCGAAAAGGCCGTTAACATCCGGCGGGAGCTTCAGCAGGCCATGATGGACGGCTGCTCGGTTTTCAGGGATGAGAAGGGTTTGAAAAAGGTCGTCCAAACGCTCGGGGAACTGGAACAAAGGGCGCGCAGCCTTTCTATCGACAATTCGGGAAATCGATTCAACACCGATTTGATCGATGCGCTGGAACTGCTGAACATGCTTTCCCTTGCCGAAGCGATAGCGGCTTCGGCGTTGAACAGGACCGAAAGCCGCGGGGCGCACTCGCGCCAGGACCATCCGGAAAGAGACGATGAGCATTGGCTCAAGCACACGCTTGTCCGAAAAACGGACCAGGGCGTGTGGATCGGCGGAAAACCGGTAACGATCACCCGGTTTAAACCCAAACCGAGAACATACTGAGAGAAGGAAAAGGACAATGCTCAGCTTCAGGATATTCAGGTTCGATCCCGAGTCGGACAAGGAGCCCTGGTACAAGACATATGAGGTCGATGCCAAGCCGGGCGAGCGTATTCTTGATTGTCTCAACAAGATCAAGTGGGAGCAGGATGGGACGCTGGGCTACAGGATGTCCTGCGCCCACGGAGTTTGCGGCTCGGACGGCATGCGAATAAACGGCGTCTGCTCCCTGGCGTGCCAGAAGCTGGTGAAGGACTATGCCGGGGTTGAGGAAATAACCCTTGAGCCGCTGCCTTTTTTCCAGGTTCGAAAAGACCTGATAGTGGATATGGATGACTTCTTAAACAGGGTCGGGTCCATGCGTCCTTATCTGGTCCGCGATCAGGCCCCCCCGGAAAAGGAAAGTCTCCAAAGTCCTGAAGATCACAGGAAGGTGGAGGATGCTATCCGCTGTATCCTTTGCGCCTGCTGCACGAGCGCATGCCCCGTCATGCGGGAAAATCCCGACTACGTCGGTCCGGCAGCCCTGGTGTGGGCGTACAGGTATCTCTACGATTCGAGGGATGGCGGTTTCATGAGCAGACTCGAAAAGTTGAACGAGCCCAACAGCGTTTGGCCCTGCGCGAATTATTTCGAATGCACCCGCGTGTGCCCCAAGAATATCCCGGTCACCAAGTCGATCAATTTCATGAAGCGGGAAATAAAAAAGCAGCTTCCACAAACGGGCCAGTAAATAAGTGGGTTGCACAAAAGCTTATTTTCCTTGTAAATTTCTCCGCTGCTGATCATAAATATGTGGCGGAGGAATCTCATGAAGCTCAAATCGATAAATCCATTCACCGGCGAGCTGACCGCAGAGTTCGATCCCATGACCGACGATGCGTGCCGTGAAGCGGTTGGTAAAGCGCGGGCGGCATTTGAAAGCTGGAAAAGACTCTCCATTTCCGACCGGGTAAAGCCTGTTGAAAGACTTGCCTCGCTTTTCAGGCGCAAAAAGGAAGAATATGCGCGCCTGGTTGCCGTCGAAATGGGCAAGCCTGTGCGGCAGGCCGTGTCTGAAATCGAAAAATGTGCTCTTCTCTGCGACTATTATCATCGGAGCGCCGAAAAGGCTCTGATGAGTGAAACAATCGAGACCGATGCGGCCAAAAGCTACGTGGTCTTCGACCCTCTTGGCGTTATCCTTGGCATAATGCCCTGGAATTATCCTTTCTGGCAGGTGACCCGCTGGGCCGTGCCGGCGCTTGCGGCCGGCAATGTCTGCCTGCTAAAGCATGCGTCCAATGTTCCACTTACGGCGATCTAGATGGAGAAGATCTTTTGCGAAGCCGGTTTCCCGGAGCACGTCTTCCAGACCCTCCTGATCGGTCCGCAGAGCGCCGAACGGTTGATAGAACAGGACCTTGTCGATGGGGTCTCGCTTACCGGAAGCGTCGCCGCCGGGGCCGCCATTGCCTCACTTGCGGGAAAGAACCTCAAAAAATCAGTCATGGAACTCGGCGGCTCGGACCCGTTTTTGGTCTTTGCGGATGCCGACCTCGACAAGGCCGCCCGCGCAGCCGCGAGAGCCAGGACGACCAACGCCGGTCAAAGCTGTATTGCCGCCAAGCGCCTTATAGTGGCTGAGTCGGTCTTCGATGCGTTCAGGGATAAATTTGTCGAAGCGATGAGCACCATCAAAATGGGCGACCCTCTGGACATGTCCACCGATCTGGGACCCGTTGCCAGGAAAGAATTTCTGGCGACCCTTGACAAACAACTGGACGATGCATTGAAAAAGGGGGCATCGGTCTTCAGTGGACCGGAGGCTGCGGA
>JAJYKN010000408.1 GCA_021788515.1 Nitrospirota bacterium
AGTACGTTCCCGTTGACGAACTGCGAAAAGCAACGTCACGGCTTTTAAAGGGGCTCATCAAATCATTAACCTGACCCTTGACCCTTGACCCCTGACCCTTGACCCAATAGCTCCATTTCACAGAAAAAGGAGATTACCTTGAGCAAACTTCAGGAAGTCCTAAAAAAGATTCAACCTGTTGATACATCCCGTACCAACGCTATCCAGGTGCAGCTCGACAGTCTGACGAAGCCGCAGGGGAGCCTGGGACGGCTCGAAGAGCTTGCGAAGAAATACTGCCTTATCACGGGCAAACACAAGCCGGTGATCAAGAACAAGATCATTTTCACCTTTGCCGGGGACCACGGCGTGACGGAAGAGAACGTGAGCTTGTACCCGAAAGCGGTGACGCCCCAGATGGTATTGAACTTCCTTCGCGGCGGCGCAGGCGTGAACGTGCTTGCCAGGCATGTGGGAGCGCGGGTAATCGTTGTGGACATGGGCGTGGACTACGACTTCGAGCCGACACCGGGCCTGGAAATCCGGAAGATCGGCCGCGGAACAAAGAACATGGCCAAGGGGCCGGCCATGACGCGTGAAGAGGCCGGGCGCGCAGTGCTTGCAGGCATTGAGCTCGTGGAAAAGTATAAGGAAGGACTCGACCTGATCGGGACCGGGGACATGGGCATCGGGAATACGACGCCCTCGTCGGCAATCGTCTCCGTCATCACCGGCGCTGATCCCGAAAAAGTGACGGGCCGGGGGACCGGCATCGACGATCAATCGCTCCGGAGCAAGGTTTCGATCATAAAAAAGGCGATTGCCGTGAACAGCCCGGACCCCAAGGACGCCCTCGATGTGCTGGCCAAGGTCGGGGGCTTCGAGATCGCGGGCATTGCCGGCCTCGTGCTCGGCGCGGCATTGCATAAGATCCCTGTGGTCGTCGACGGGTTCATATCGACCGCGGGGGCGCTCATTGCCGCGGAGCTGAATCCGCTGGTCAAAGGGTATATCATCGCCGCCCACCAGTCCGTGGAGATCGGTCACCGCAAGATGCTGGAACACCTGGAGCAGGTGCCGCTCCTCGATCTGAACCTGAGGCTCGGCGAAGGGACCGGCGCGGCCCTCGGCATGTCGCTCGTCGAAGCTGGCGTAAAAATCCTCGGCGAAATGGCGACCTTTGCGGCAGCAGGCGTGGCTGACAAGAAAGAGGAAACAGTAAAAAAATAACGACGCTGCCTGCGACCGCAGAGGCGCCGTAAAAAATTCCTTCTGTCCGGGTCCGGCCCAACAACAAACTATGATAAGAAATTTTATAACAGCGCTGCAGTTCCTGACGATCATTACGGTAAGGAAAGATCACACTGTCGAAGAGGGGGACCTGGCCAAATCCATGGTCTATTTCCCGGTAATCGGCTTTTTGATCGGCGTCCTGCTGGTCTATGCCGACAAGGTGTTTGAACTGATCGCGCTGCCCCAGACGATCGCCACGTTCCTGGTCGTCATCCTCTCGGTCCTGATCACCCGTGCGCTCCATGTCGACGGTTTGGCCGACACGCTCGACGGCCTGATGGGCGGCCGCGATCATCAGTCCCGGCTTGCCATCATGAAGGACAGCAGGATCGGCACCGCCGGCGTCGTCGGCATCTTCTGTGTCCTCTTCATGAAATATCTTTGTCTTAATAATCTGTTTGCAATCGACCGGGTGGGCGCCTTGCTGATCGCGCCGATGCTGGGCCGCTGGTCGCAGACGTTCATGGTGTACCAAGCGAACTACGGCCGCGAAGAGGGCATGGGCAGGGCGTTCGTGGGCCATCTCAGGTCCGGCAGCATGCTGGCGGTCTCCCTGATAGCAGTGTGCCTTTCGGCTTTTGTGGTCCTGCGGCTGGACCTGCGCTCCGTGTTCCTTTTTTTCAGTCTCATCATCGGCGTTTTGCTGCTGACCTTCCTGGGGAAGCGGTATCTCGTCCATAAACTCGGCGGCGTCACCGGTGACGCAATCGGCGCAATCAGTGAACTGAATGAAGTGCTCGTGTTTCTCATATTCATCGTCTTTTCGAGCGAAGGTTAGGCCATGCCCACGACGGTCTATCTCATGCGCCACGGCGAAGTGGCGAATGGCGGCGAAAAACGTTACAACGGTCACAGGGATGTGGACATTACCGATAAGGGCGTCCAGCAGATGCACCGGCTTGCGGAACTGCTTGCGGGAAAGAGCATCCAGGCCGTGTATTCGAGCGATCTTATCCGCTCGCGAAAAGGCGCGGAGCTCATCTCCCAACGCGTCGGCATCGTTTCCACGCCGCTCCCCGAGCTGCGGGAACGGAGCGTCGGCGCCTGGGAAGGCTTCACCGTCGAAGAAATCAAAGCCCGCTTCCCCGACGAATACGTCCTGTGGCGCGCCGACCTCCTGAACTATCGGCCGCCGGGCGGCGAATGCCTGCTTGATGTCCGGGACCGGATTTTACCGGTGTTTAAAAAACTGGTGTTCGCCCATCCTGGTCAGGAGATCGCCATGCTGCTTCACGGCGGCGTGAACCGCGTTATTCTTGCCGATGCCCTCGGCCTGGACATGATGCATTTGTTCCGGATGGACCAGACGTACGGCGCGCTGAACATCATTGATTACCACGAAGATGGAATCGCCGTGGTCAGGCTTTTGAACGGCTGAACAGGCCGGGAAAGCTGT
>JAJYKN010000409.1 GCA_021788515.1 Nitrospirota bacterium
CCTCCGCCCGCCCGCAAGCTGCAGAAGAAAAACTGCCGTGGTATTTCCGGAAATCCTTTATTGTCCTGGCAATCTGTTCTGTGGGGCCGCTGGCATTGCCCCTGATCTGGTGGCATCCACAAACGACGCGGGCATGGAAGATCGGGCTCACCATAGGGATCCTTGTTCTCAGTTGGATATTGTTCCGATCCACGATGGAATCCATTCGTACAATTGAGGGATATTACAAGCTGCTTCAAGGATTGTGAGATTATCGTGATGTCTACGCATTGTCATGGTCGGAAGGATAGTTATGAGAACCAGTGAATCTCACGGGATGAGAAATGCAGTCATAATTGCGTTGCTTCTTCTTGGATGCGGGATACTTGCAAACATATTCATGAAGAATCACGTTATCGCTGGATCTGGTTCTTACGGGATTATCCGGCGGATTGCTGAGACTCCCGTTTTCTCGTTTTTGCCCAGATGGTTTCTCAATAGAGAGGCAGTGCCGATCTCACGAGAAAACAACGCCGGCGTATTGAAGAGTGTGTTTGAGGTGTTCGACCCATCACTGAGATCCTTTCTTGCATCAGTGCCGATCATTTTGGATTCCTCGGCAAATACCGCGAAGGCGTATCAGGCAAAAGGCTACATTGGGGTCAGTCCGGACTGGGACAATACCGTGCGTCAATCACCGTACCGGGCGCTTTATGAACAGAGGGGAATGAAGCCGGCGGATCCTGTGTTTATGCAACGCTTCAAGACGGATTTGTTGATACACGAATTCCTGCACCTACTCCAGGTCCGCCAGGGAATTGACAGCCGTTTGTGTTACGAAACGGTTGCGCGCTGGTATAGAGACCCGCAATACGGGATACCGTCTCCGAACGGCATAGTCTCTGCTGACGCGAAAGACAGAAGGCCTGATACCCTCGCAATCAACAGGATGAAATATATTCTCTGGCATGACTTGTACAATTCTCGAAGGTTAAGTGATGTGCCCAAGGATGAGAGCTGGAAAAATATGCGATATTGGGAAAGGTACCAGTCGGCGGAAAAGGGAGTGGAGGAGTTCGCCTACATCGGGCAGGAAATACTCGCCAGCGGAAGCAGTTCTGCTCACTACATTAAGACAGGTCAGTGGAGCAACGAGGACTGGAAGAGCAAGAAGACGAGGTTGCTGGAGGTCTCCCCGGAAATTATTGCACTTTACAGAGGCATTTTCAATCCTGAGTTGACACAGCAGCAAATGCCGAACCAGGCATTCGGGCGGTAGCAGCAACGGTCGTCTGACTGGCCGCAGTTTGGCGTTCCTCTCCCAGCTGACCCCTCGTTCAAACCGCATTTTCATTAACTAAACCGCAATTTCCTGCCTCAAGCCTTTGACCGGGCTGTGCTATGATTGAAGCATGAACGTCACCTCTCTCGGGAAAAAAGGAGGCTGCCATGAAGATCACGGTGAGCGTTATCAAGGCTGATATCGGTTCTGTGGGTGGACACATCGCACCGTCGCAGAAACTGCTTGAAACAGTGAAAAAACACGTTGCTGAAAAAGGGAAGAGTTTCCTCATCGACAGTTATGTGAGCTACACTGGTGACGATATTGCGATCCTGATGACCCATGCCAAAGGCGAAGGGAACGAGCAGGTCCATAAACTTGCCTGGGACGCTTTTGTGGCCGGGACCGCGGTCGCGAAGCAGCAAGGTCTGTACGGCGCGGGGCAGGACCTTTTGAAGGACGCTTTCTCGGGCAACGTGCACGGCATGGGGCCTGCGGTCACTGAAATGGAGTTCGATGAACGTCCAGGCGAACCCATTATGTTTTTTGCAGCGGACAAAACAGACCCGGGCGCGTACAACTTTCCGTTGTACCTCGCTTTCGCAGATGCCATGAACACACCGGGGCTGATGCTCTCCCCAAAGCTGGCAAAAGGCTTCAAATTCGTGATCATGGACGTGAACTATACCGAGGGCGACCGGGTCATTGAGCTGAACGCACCCGAGGATATGTACGACATTGCAACGCTGCTCCGGGACCCCGAGCAATACGTGGTGGAGTCCGTCTGGTCGCGGGCCGCGGGAACGCAGGCGGTTTCCGTTGCAACGTCGCGGCTCCACAACATCGCGGGAAAGTACACGGGCAAGGACGATCCGGTGATGCTTGTCCGGAGCCAGATGGATTTCCCGGCAACCGGCGAGGTCCTGCAGCCCTTTGCTGTCGGACATTTCGTTGCCGGGTGCATGCGAGGCTCACACAACATGCCGATCATGCCGGTCAAGCTCAATACCACGATCAGCTACTTCGACGGTCCGCCGATCGTGAGCTGCGCTACGTTCTGCATTCGCGACGGGAAATTGACAGAGACCATAGATGCCTTTGATCATCCCTTCTGGGACAGGGTGCGGGACCATGTTGCTGACAAGGCCATGGATATGCGGAAACAGGGTTTCTTCGGCGCAGCCATGCTGCCGATGAACGAGCTGGAATACACGGGCATCATGGAAAAACTCGCAGTGCTCGAAAAACGTTTTGCTGTGCGTGCAATGAGGAAGGCTGCATAATATTAGGGTGCAGGTAACAGCGAAAGACCTTCCACTTTGGAAGGTCTTTTTTTATAGCGAAGTGTATCAATGTCATTCCGGCAAATCTTCATTGGCTATGTGCGCTGAAGAACCATGA
>JAJYKN010000410.1 GCA_021788515.1 Nitrospirota bacterium
TCCGATCGGGGGAAGAATCGTCATGCTGGTCGACCAGTACGACGCCCTTCGAAGCAAAAGACCCTATAAACCCGCCTTTGATCACGAGAAAACGTTCACAATCATTACCGAAGGAGATGGAAGGACCATGCCGGAGCACTTTGATCCGACCGTGTTAAAAGCCTTTGTACGCATAGCGCCGTTATTCGATGAGATTTACAGAACCTGTCAAGATTAGCGAACACTGTTTTCCCGGGCATAATCTTCGGCTCCCGGATCAATCGTCTCCGCCTGAACTCTTCCGGTCGTTCGGTTCTTCTTCAGCAGCTTGATTTCTTCTCCGTTTTATATTATAGTCTTGCATGCACAAAAAAATAAAGACTACCGGCGAAATGCTTCCCCTTCTGGCCATCTTGCGCGCAGCCGGGAAAAAAATCGTTTTTACGAATGGGTGCTTCGACATTATCCATACCGGACATACTCGCTATCTCGCAAAAGCCAAATCTCTCGGCGATATACTTATTGTTGCCGTCAACAGCGATGCATCGGTTCGCATGATTAAAGGCGATAAAAGGCCCATTAACTCAGAGGCCGACCGTATGGAGACACTGGCAGCCCTGGAAGTTGTGGACTTTGTCACGATCTTCAACGAACCGGATCCCTACCGGGTCATATCGGAAATTAAACCTGATGTTCTGGTCAAAGGCGGCGACTGGCCGATCGAAAAGATCATCGGACGGGACATAGTGGAAGCGCGGGGCGGACGGGTCGTGAACGTGCCCTACCTAGACGGCGCATCCACGACGGGAATTATTGAGAAGATCGTAAAAATTTACCGCTGAACGTAGAGGCATTGCAGGTGTTATTTTGCCGGCCTCTTTTTCCCCTTGTTCCTGCTTTTCTCTTCTTCTATCGAATACAGTGCAGCGTCATCGAATCCGAAATAATGCCCGATTTCGTGCACAACCGTATCAAGCACGATCTCTTCTATCTCCCCGGGAGAGACCGCGGCGCGTTCGATTGACTTCTGGTAAATGACGATGCGGTCCGGAAGCGCGTTCCCGAAATTCCATTCTCGCTCCGTAAGCGGCACGCCCTGGTAGAGACCAAAGAGCGTTCCCGACGTTATCCCCACGTCGTCCAGGAGGTTCTGAGGCGGAACGTCTTCGATTTCGATGACAATGTTCTGCAGCTTCTTTCTGAATTTTCCGGGAAGACGTTGAAGAGCTCGTGCTACGATTTTTTCAAAGGAAAGACGGTCCATTTATCGAATGCGGAATGCACCCTGCACTCGCGCTGTGCACGCTCGGTATTCGCGGCGAGCACTCATAGCACCGGGTGCAGGCTTGTAAACGCGGGTGTAAAGAAAATTCGGAATGCCAAATTAAAAACAATAGAGCAGGCAGCCAGGAGGATTCTGACTTCTGACTCTATTTCCTTATACTATAGAATACTTCCCTGCCGCGGTAAACCGCGGCGTCGCCCAACTCTTCCTCGATCCGGATCAGCTGGTTGTACTTTGCGATGCGATCAGTGCGGGAAAGCGATCCGGTCTTGATCTGGCCGGCGTTGGTCGCAACGGCGAGGTCCGCAATCGTGGTATCTTCGCTTTCACCGGAGCGGTGCGAAACCACGGCCGTGTACTGCGCCCGCTTCGCCATCTCGATGGCATCAAGCGTTTCCGTAAGCGTCCCGATCTGGTTCAATTTGATGAGGATCGAATTGCCGATACCCTCGGCAATGCCTTTCTTGAAGATCGACGTATTGGTCACGAAGATATCGTCGCCTACAAGCTGGATTTTTTTGCCGAGCGCGTTGGTCAGGAGCTTCCAGCCCTTCCAGTCCTTTTCGGACATGCCGTCCTCGATGGTAATGATCGGATATCGCTTGATCAACTCTTCATAAAAAGCGACCATCTCTTCGGAGGACTTCTTTTTCCCCTCTCCTTTGAGATCGTAGACGCCGTTCTCATAGAATTCGCTGGCAGCGGCGTCCAGGCCGAGAAAAACGTCCTGGCCCGGCTTATAACCCGCTTTTTCGATTGCTTCAAGAATAACTTGAATTGCTTCTTCGTTTGATTTCAGGTTCGGAGCGAAGCCGCCCTCATCACCGACAGCGGTGTTGTACCCTTTCTTTTTCAGCACGGATTTGAGGTTGTGAAAAACCTCCGTCCCGGTCCTGATGGCTTCGGAACAGGAAGACGCTCCCGCGGGAATGATCATGAATTCCTGGATGTCCACGTTGTTGTCGGCATGAGCACCGCCGTTCAACACGTTCATCATGGGCACGGGAAGCTCCTTGGCGTTCGGTCCGCCCAGGTAGTGGTAGAGCGGCAGCCCCGCATCCTCGGCAGCTGCCTTGGCCACAGCGAGAGAAACGGCGAGAATCGCGTTCGCGCCGAGTTTTCCCTTGTTCTCGGTGCCGTCCAATTCGATCATGGCGCGGTCGATCGCGGCCTGGAATGGCTGGCGCGCAACCAGG
The DNA here is from genome assembly GCA_021788515.1 of Nitrospirota bacterium. GTDB lineage: Bacteria > Nitrospirota > UBA9217 > UBA9217 > UBA9217 > JAJYKN01. The sequence goes on from JAJYKN010000410.1 coordinate 2,461, forward strand.
AAGCCGACGGCAGCTGGAACAACGCCAAACACGGCGGCAAACACGCCGGCATGGAAGGCGATGCCGCGATGACCGGCTTCGCCCTCCTGGCATTCCTCGGCGCCGGGCACACCGAGAAGGTCGGCAAGTACAAGGAAGTCGTGCAGAAGGGCGTCAAGTGGCTGATCGAAAAGCAGGACAAAGAGGGCCGCTGGGTGCG
>JAJYKN010000411.1 GCA_021788515.1 Nitrospirota bacterium
GTACCAGCGCAGGACGCAAACCGCAACGCGCCTACGATAGGCCGGGAGCAGGGAAACCGAAAGCTCCGGGCAGCGGCCGCAAACCCTATCGTTCGAGAAGTTAAATCCCTCGACTTGCAATCCCCCTGCACTCGCCGGGGGATTGCGCCGTAGTCCGCGGGAGGTCGCGTTATTAGTGGGAGCCTCCGGCTCCTGCCGGAGGGGGCTCCACTGCTGAAAACAGCGTCAAGAAGACAACCATGAAAAGGGCTTCGGCCAAAAGGAACTCAGCGACATCGGCGGGGAAAAAGAGCATGGAATACCTTCGCGCACAGGTGATCATTCATGGAATCGTACATGGAGTGTTCTTCCGGGCAAGCACGCGTGATGAGGCAATCCGGCTCGGCGTCGGAGGCTGGGTCAGGAACCTTCCCGACGGAACCGTGGAGGCACTCTTCGAGGGAGAAAAGAAAAAGGTGGAGGCAATCATCGGGTGGTGCCACAAAGGCCCGCCTAGCGCGCGTGTGAGCAAGGTGGACATTTTCTGGGAACCTTACAACGGAGAGTACAAACAGTTTGATATCCGCTACGGCTATGTTGAGTAGATACCTGTTGTCTGGTATCATCTTTTTTATTCTTTTCGGCGCTTGCAGCGCTGAAAAACCGGTTGAGCCAAAGAAGCCCGCGCCGGCCGTGGTTCTCAAGCCGAGGCACGCGCTCCTGTCCGGGGAACAGCGCAAGGAGCTCGGCTTCCCTCCCGATCTTATCGCGAAGGTGGAGCTTGCATCGGGCGCTGAGGCAGAGCCGTTCTTCGTTACGGTGCTCATGCACACCGACAACCTCAAGGGAGAAAAGGGTTTTGAGAGCAAGAAACTTGCCGGCTTCAGCGTTCATACACAGATGTTTGATGATGTCATCAAAACGCTGCGAGCGCCTTTACGCGCGCAAGGCTACCTGATTTTCAAGAGCCACAGAGGCTACGGGCATCTTCCCGACATCGTTACGGTCGTTCGAGGCAATAACTCCTATGATATTCTGAAGGTGCAGTCCACGGAAGCGCCGAACTATCGTCTCGATACCAAGGCCATCATCGCCTGGCTCAAGGTGCAGCAGAAGCAGGGAACGTTTGTCATCATGGGAGCGGGCCCCGACTGGCTCGAGGCGAGGTTCATCAAACCGCCGCGGAACATGCTTGCGTTCGCACGAAAAGTGAATGCCTTTGCGCCTGATGTGGTGGCGCAGAGTTCCCAGACCGTGGAGAAGCTCGCGGACCGGATGAAGCGGATGAACGGATTTTATCTCATCTGGGACTGAACATCGTTATCAGTGTCCTTTCTTACGTTTGCGCTTTCCTTTATTCTGGCTTATATCAACACCCACCTGGCGAAGTATCCGCTCAACCTTCCGCTGTCTGCTTATAAATCCGATTATGGAAAGTATCATTTGTTTTTGACATGCAGGCGCTTTTGCGGTAAGGTGGAAAATATGTATATCCTCGGCATCGAGACTTCAACCAAGACCGGCAGTGTCGCAGTGGTATCCGAAGAAGGCGTGATCGCGCAGTACAGCCTGAACATCGAAATTACTCACTCCGAGCGGCTGATGGCAACAGTGGATAGGGTGTTTAAGGACACGGGTCTTGCAATCGCCGACATGGGGGGCTTTTCCGTTTCCGTCGGACCAGGTTCGTTCACCGGACTGCGGATCGGAATATCAACGGTGAAAGGGCTTGCGCTCGCCACGGACAAACCCGTTGCCGCCGTGCCGACGCTCCAGGCGCTTGCCTGGAATCTTCCCGTCGCCGCCCATCCAGTTTGCCCGCTGCTCGATGCGCGCAAAAACGAGGTCTATATGGCAGTCTACAGGTACGACGAGGCCGCGCTCGTTCTCCTGAGGCCGGAGACGGCAATGCCGGTTGTCAAACTCGCCGGTGAGATCATTGGAAAGACCATATTCACGGGCGAGGGGTCGCATATCTATCGCAGGGAAATAGAAGCTTTATTCGGCGCTCGGGCATTATTTGCGCCGCTCTCCGCTACACTGCCGTCTGCGGCGGCTGTTGCTGAGATCGGTCTTGCCATGATCAAAGGCGGCTGCCAGGCGAATCCTGACGCGCTTATCCCAACCTATATACGCAGGCCGGAGGCAGAGGTAGCGTGGGAAAAGAGACAAACATCACGATAGAGTTCATGAAAAAGGAAGATATCGATCAGGTACTGTCCATCGAGCAAGCTTCGTTTTCCATGCCCTGGTCGAGAAACCTTTTTCTCTCGGAATTTCGCAGTCCCGGCATCTCCACGCTCATGGTAGCGCTTGCGGATGGGCCGGTCCGTACGGTAGGCGGCTATATCGTGATATGGCTTGTTGAGGACGAGATGCACATCCTGAACCTCGCTGTGACGCCTTCCCTGAGGCGGCAGGGGATAGCCAGAAAACTCGTTCGTGCTGCCATCAAGCGTGCTGATCAAAAGGGCGCCAAGCGAGCATTTCTCGAGGTGAGGGCTTCAAACGCGGTGGCCCAGAAACTCTACTTGGATCTGGGTTTCACCGGGACCTCTCTGAGGCGGGACTACTACGATGCGCCGGTGGAAGATGCGGTGATCATGGCCTTGGAGAAGGACGCATTCGAGGTTCAGGCGAGGACTGCAGAATAATAATAACCGGCTGTTTTTAT
>JAJYKN010000412.1 GCA_021788515.1 Nitrospirota bacterium
TGCGGGAGATCTTGTGAAGTTCGGCAACGATGTCCCGCGACGTGATCTCGACCCGGGTCTCCCCGCGGCTCGTGGTCACCAGGAATTCGGTCAGCAGTTTCGGCAGCGCCGCCAGCGAGCGGCCCGCTGATACAAGGCGTTCCAGAACACCGGAGGCGGTCATGACATCGGTCCTGATGAAGCGCTTCGCAAAGGGCGTTGCGATCTCGATGATGTTGGTCTCGGGGTCGAGCTGCGACGCGAGGCCGTTGAGCATGCCCACGACCCTGCCGAAGAGGATGAAGTCGTTCGGGATCTGGATCGACGGGGAGAGCTGGAGCGCCTCGACGATATCGTTGCCGATCTCCTTCACGTTCATGGCCTTGAGCTCGGAGGGCGAGATGTCACGGTATTTCTGAAGAATCCGCTCGGTGAACTGTACGAGCGGCTGGATGTCCTTGGTGAGCGGTATGAACCCCATGTCCACGAGCGCGCGCACCAGGCCCAGGGCGTCCCGGTCCACGATGGCCGTAAAGGCCCTGCGCAGCCCTTCTTTCTTCGGAGCAGAGAGGCGGTCAACCATCCCGAAGTCCACGAGGATGACTTCCGGCCCCGGCCGCACGAAGATATTGCCGGGGTGCGGGTCGCCGTGGAAGAACCCGTCGACAAAGAACATCTGGCAATAGGCCTCGGCAAGGGTGCGCGCCACCTCTTTCCGGTCAATCCCCCGCGCGTCGATCTTCTCAAAGTCCGTGATCTTGATGCCTTCGAGATATTCGAGGGTAAGCACCGTGGAGGTCGTAAAGGGCCAGTAGACGATGGGGATCTTGATCTTCGGATTTTTGACGAAGTTCCGGGCAAAGGTCTCGGCGTTCTTTCCCTCCTGGAGGTAGTTCAGCTCTTCATAGATGATCCGGGAAAATTCGGAATAGATCACGTCGAGGTTGATCTGGCGGTAGAGCACGCGCAGGATCCTGATCACAAATTTGAGGGTCCGGATATCGGCCGCGATCACCTCCTCGATGCCGGGGTATTGCACTTTCACCACGATGCAGTCCCCGTCCCGGAGGCAGGCCTTATGCACCTGGCCGAGCGACGCCGAGGCGATCGGTATTTCGTCAAAGGAAGAGAAAACCTCGTCCATGGGGCCGAGCTCGTCAGTCACGCGCTTCACGATATCTTCGAAGGGCGCGGGCGGCACCTGGTCCTGGAGTTTGGAAAGTTCGTCGGTGTATTCTTCGGGAAGGATGTCCACGCGCGAGGACAGGAACTGGCCAATCTTGATCAGGACGCCGCGCATTTCGATCATGCGCTTGCGCAGCAAGCGCGCGTTTGCGGCATGGAGCCGTTTCAGGCGTTCCTGGCGCAGGGAGTCGGACGCGAAGATGTTTCTCAGGAAAAGGAATTTGTAGCTCAGAAGGACCCTGAGAAAAAGAAGCACGCCCTGGACAAAGCGCCCCCGGTATTGGGAAAAATTCATACTTGGATTATACCAGATTAAAAAGAGGAAGGGTATCGAAGAGAAAAGTATGATAGAGCAGAGGGCAGAGGGTAAAGCTGCAGCGCCATGCACAATGCGCTCTGCGCGTTTATGTAAATATCCCGATCACCGCGCCGGTCATGCAGGTAGCGAGCGTTCCTGCCACGAGCGCCTTCATGCCGAGTCCCACAACCTCGTCCCGCCGCTCCGGCGAGAGACTTCCCAATCCTCCGATCAGAATGCCCAGGCTTCCGAAGTTTGCGAAGCTTGCAAGTGCATACGTCATAATAAGCCGGCTTCGTTCATCAAGCGCTCCGGCAGGAAGCTTGGCCATTTCGAGGAACGCGAGCAGTTCGTTCAGGATCGTTTTCGTGCCCATGAGATAGCCCGCGGTCTGCGCCTGGGACCAGGGAATGCCGAAGAGCCAGACAATGGGCGCCATCACATACCCGAGAAGCCTCTGGAGCGTGAGCGGTTGTCCGGCGACATCCGGAAGCAGCCCGATCAGCAGATTCGCGAGATGGACAAGGGCCACCATGACCACGAGCATGGCGATAATGTTCAGGAGCAGGTGCAGGCCGTCCATCGTGCCTTTTACCACGGCATCCATGGAGCTGGACGCGGTTCTCCGGGGGATGAGTTGCCCTGCCGTCTCCTCGCCCGTCTCGGGGACCATGATGCGCGCGATCGTAATTGCAGCGGCAACGTGGATGAAGGAAGCTATCAGAAGATGGCCAAGGGGGTCCGGGATCACGTTGTTCAGAAAAGCAGCGTAAAGGACCATGACCGTTCCCGCAATGCAGGCCATGCCGACGGTCATGAGCGAGAAGAGCTCGCTCCGGGTCATGTTCTTCAGATAGGGCTTGATCACGAGCGGGGCCTCGACCATGCCGAGGAAGATCGTGGTTGACGCTCCCAGGCCCAGTGCGCCGCCGATGTTCATCGTCTTCTGGAGCAGAAAGGAAAAGCCCTTTACAATATACGGCAGGAGCTTCCAGTAGAAAAGAAGGGCCGAGAGAGCGCCGATCACAAGTACGAGGGGCAACGCCTGGAAAGCGAGAATGAAGTTCGACCCCGGGTCCTGGAGCAGGAAGGGCGGCGTGCCGCCGCCGATGTAATCGAAGACAAAGGACGTGCCGGCCCGTGTCGCCGACTCGAGCGCCAGAACGACATTATTCAGCAGCAGG
>JAJYKN010000413.1 GCA_021788515.1 Nitrospirota bacterium
ATCGCATGTTTATAGTACAGGTGCTGCTTGCCGCCCTCTTTCAGCAGGATGGTGAAACTGTCGCAGGCCTCGATATTCCCCTTGATCCGCTGTCCGTTGATGAGGTACAGCGTGAGGACCTGGTTTTCTTTCATGGCCTTGTCGAGAAACTCCTGCTGAATGTTCGGCCGCCCCGAGGGCGCCTCGGCGGACGGATTCGTTTGGTCGGGAGCAGCCTGAGCCGGTTGGGGAGGGATTGCCAGAAGCGTGTGCGGGGCGGTGAGGGAGGAAATCTCCTGCTTCAGGAGAGTGACGATCTTGCCGTTCGTTTCCAGGTTGATTTCATACCGGCCGATCTCGCGGATAATCCCTTCCAGCTCGGTTTTGTTCATCTGGCCGATACGAAGCTTGATACCGCTTGCTAACGCCTGAGACAGGAACTGCGGTTCGACACTTTGACTTAATTCTTCCTTCAGAACTTCCATTACGAAAATGATATCTGAAATCATTTTTTTTTGCAAGGAAATTTTCCAGATCGTTATTTTACTGCGGTTACGAAAACCGTCCCTGATCTCCCGCGTCGTCCCATAACGAAGGTTGAAACGCTATGCTCCTCCCTTCCGGCAGCCTGTTTCCAGCAGCCGGACGGCTTTTTCCTTATTGACTTTTGGCTAGGTATAGCCTATTATCCAACGCTATGTATGAACTTATGGTGGAATCAAAATTTGCTGCTGCGCATCAACTTCGGGGCTATCAGGGCAAGTGTGAGCGCCTCCACGGCCATAACTGGCGCGTGACCATCGCGGTGACCGCCGAACGTCTGGATGAAGCAGGGTTGGCCATTGATTTTCATGAACTCAGGAAATCGCTCCGCGAAGTGCTCGATCAGCTCGATCATACGTTTATCAACGATATTTTCCCGTTCACGCAGATCAACCCTTCATCGGAAAACCTGGCCAAGTGGATTTACGACAGCATGGCGAAAAAACTCGATAACGATAACATCCAGGTCGCGAGCGTGACCGTCTGGGAATCAGACACGGCGTCGGCGAGCTACTTCGAGTAAACCATTTTTGCCGCTCTGCCCTTGCGACGGGCGCAGAGGTCTCAGCGCGCGCAGTTCACGAAGTTGAATCTCTCCCGATCTTGAACTATCCATGATTATCAACAAACACATCGTTGAAAAGATTCTTTCCTTCGCGTTATCCAAGAAGGCCGATGCAGCCGAGGTCTTTCTCCGGGCCTATTCTTCCACCTCCATCGAAGTAAAAGACCAGAAGGTCGATGCTTTCGACCGTGCCAGGGATGTCGGCGCCGGGCTTCGTGTCTTCGCGGGGCCACGCATGGGGTTTGCTTTTACGACCGACCTATCGGAAGGCGCGCTTGCATCCCTTGCAGAGGCAGCAGTCACGAACGCGCGATATACCGAACCCGACCAGTTTCTTTCCCTTCCCGAAAAACCCGCATCGGCCTATCATACGGCGCGCATTTACGATCCTGAGCTCGTCGCCCTGAGCGAGAAGGAAAAGATCGAGCGGGTCATGGCCATGGAGCGCGAGGCCTTCGGGGTCGATGCCCGGATCAAACGTATCCGCAAGGCATCAGCGGATTTCTCCAATGCCGAGACCCTGATCATGAACACGAAAGGGGCCGAGGTTTTTTACACCAGTACGGCCTGTTCGTCGAGCATCGAGGTCGTTGCCGAGGAAAAAGGCGAGTCGCAGGCAGGTTCCGATTTTGACGTTAACCGCTTTTATCGAAAGCTCCTGATCGAGGAGGTCGGCCGCAGGGCCGCACGGCGCGCACTCGATCTGCTCGGAGCAAAACATATCGATTCCGTCAAGGCCCCGGTTGTCCTTGAAGCGACGGTGGCGCAGGAGTTCCTCTCCCTGATGGCGAGCGGGTTCTCGGCAGAGGGCGTCCAGAAGAAAAGGTCGCTCTTTATGGGCAAACTGGGCCACGAGGTCGCGTCTTCGGTCATCACGGTGCTTGACGACGGACTTCTTGACGGAGGACTGGGGACCGCGCCGTCGGACGACGAGGCCGTGCCTATGCAGAAAAAAACCGTCATCGAACAGGGCCGGCTTGCACTGTTTCTCTATAATACCTATACGGCGAACAAGGACAAAACCGTGTCAACGGGCAATGGCATGCGCGGCGGGTTCAAGGGGGTTCCGGGCGTGGGCCTGACAAATCTCTATATCGAACAGGGCAAGCTTTCGCCGGAAGACCTCATCGGTTCAATCGACAGGGGCCTCTATGTAACTGAGGTCATGGGCATGCATACTGCGAATGCCATCTCAGGAGATTTTTCCGTTGGAGCTACGGGGTTCTGGATCGAGAAGGGGAAAAAGGCCTATCCGGTCCGCGAAATCACCATTGCGGGAAATATCCTCGATCTTATGAAACACGTGGATGCCGTGGGCAGCGACCTTCGCTTCTCCGGCAGGATCGGCAGCCCGTCGCTTCGCATCAAGGAACTTTCCATCGGGGGGAAATGAAGGGCGGAGAAGTCAGAAGTCAGAAGAAAAAACGATCACTCAAAGTGCGCGGTTCAAATCTCTCTCCGAACTATGAACTTTGAACTCCGAACTCCGAACTCCGAACTGTCTTCATTCCACACTCTCTTTTCGATCTCCTTCAACAAATCTCCGAACG
>JAJYKN010000414.1 GCA_021788515.1 Nitrospirota bacterium
AAGAATGAACGGGACGCCCATCTCCGAAAGTTGGAGGGTGATGACGAGGCCCCGGCGGAGGTTCTTGGTGTCGGCTACCTGGACGACAACGTCGGCACGGTCCGTCAGGAGGATGTCGCGCGTTACCTTCTCGTCCTCCGACATGGGCACCAGGCTGTTCACGCCGGGCGTATCGATCACAATGGTACGTACCTTGTTCAGTACCGCATTCCCGTAGGTTACTTCCACCGTCGTACCGGGATAGTTGGACACCGTGACGTATTTCCCCGTTAAAAGTCCGAAAAGCGCGCTCTTCCCCACATTCGGGTTGCCGATCAAGAGAACTTTATTCAGATTGGAGTCACGGTAACGTTCGCCACCGCTGGAACCATGGTCATGCATTAGTAAAAAACCTCCGAAATCTTATCGATTTTTTTTCCGGCAGTCACCGCACAAACCGTAGAGTTCCAGTTTATGGTTCTGCACGAGAAAATGATTTTTTCTGGCCACATCCTGCTGAAGCGCTTCGATGCGTTCGTTTTCAAATTCGATAATCGCGCCGCATTTCGTGCAGATCAGATGATCGTGATGATCATCCGAGGCTTTATATTCATAGCGCGTAAAACCGTCCTCGAAACGCCGTTCATCTGCCAGTCCGGCCTCGGCCAGGAGTTTGAGCGTCCGGTAGACCGTTGCGTAGCCGATGCCGGGATGAGGTTTCTTCACCCGCAGATAGAGCTCTTCCGCGCTCAAGTGGCGGCCTGCGGAGATGAAAACCTGCAGAATCTGATCGCGCTGGGTCGTCGACCTGAGGCCCTGGCCTGCTAGGTACTCCGATAGCTGTTCAACGGCGTTTTTTCTCATAATTGATATTGAAAACCATTTTCAATATGTAGTTTTATACCACGTGCGCTAAAAGGTGTCAAGAGATTTATCCTCCTTTAATAAAAAAGAGCCGTTCGAACTGCTCTAACGGCTCTCGCGTGGGTCATCTTTTATAATTTTGAGTCTTTATCCCGCTCCTGGTTCCATTTCACCCAGTCGTCGGCATCCGCCTTGGGATCAAAATCCTCGGGCTTCGAAGGCACGCCTTGCGGTGAAATGCTGATCTGTTGCATTGCCTTTACGATGGCCGTCCATTCCTCCATGGAAACTTCATGATAGGGCGGAGCAACTGCGTGAGGGCCTGATACTTCATGGGGCGCAGCCGCATTATTCACCGTGGTTGAAGCATCCCTCGGCGGGTTCGCCACATACACCGATCCGTCATATACCTTCACCAGGGCGCTCTTGTCCTCTTCGACGTTCACCCGGTACACGGTACCCCGCACGCCGGCTACGGCGTTCGAGGTCCTCACTTCGACGGAAGAATCAGGCGTCGTGAGCTTCTTCACTTTCGCCCAAAGCTTGCCCACAGAAAGACCGACTTTCACATTTTTGTCATCCGTCTGCTTATTGAATGACAACTCGTTCATTTTCAGATCGGACTTCTCAGAGAGCCGCATGACGGTCCCATCGGGGAAGCGGATCTCTAAACGGGATTTTTTGGCCACCTTGACCTCTTGTCCCCGTTTGAGCAGATCGCCCTTTTTCAAAGAGCGTCCCCTGGTCGAACCTGCTGCATAGCTTCGCGCAGTGCCTTTGATCATCGTAACGACGGCATCGTTGCCTGTTGATTCTCCGGCCTGGACCGACACGGCAAACAAGAAAACCGTGACAAACAAGACGAGTGCAAAACCGAGATGTTTCGTCATAAGTCTTATCCTTTGCCTGAACATCTTCTCAATCATTATTTTCCGACGTACTTCACGACGTCACCCGATTTAAAGCCCATGCCCGAGGTGACCACCGCGATCGACATATCCGCCTTATCACCGATGTCGTTCTGCTGAACGATGACCTGACCGACTTTATCTTCAGTCGTTCCCAACTTTTGATGCGTATCGGGGTCTATGATATCTTCACCAACCCTGTATACATCAAGCCGGTCGCCATTTTTGAGACCGGTTTTTCTTCCGGCGTTGATATAGACTCTATTGCCGGCGACTTTGGCGATCTTGCCTTTCCAGGGCTGACTCTCAAGTTGCTTCATCATGTTTACCATGGCCTTGGTAAGAGCGTCCCTGAGCGCACCGTCCCGGAGATCGGTGTCATAGCTCGCTTTGGCCCCCATGCCGAGCGCTGTTGTCACTTTTTTCTCGTAGATGCCGGCGCCTGAATCTGCCATGATTTGTACGCCCGTCGTCGTATCGACGATGCGGTAATCCACCGTGACACGGGCAATCTGCTTCTTGGTTTTGGCCACGAGATAGTCGCTTCCCTCTTCCGCTTCCGAATATGCCGTGATCGCGCCGGTTACGATCGCGTTAAGACCCAAAACCTGCCCCATTTTTGCAGCCGTATCCGGGTTAATCGCTCCGGTCGCACCCATCCTTTGCTGGTTCAAAATCTGTTCCATGTCTTGCTGGGGAATAACGATGAATCGGCCCGTCTTCTGCAGGATCGTTCCCAAAATGTCTGACGCGGCCTCGCCGATTCCGAGCACTCTCGAAGGAGTTTCGTTCTTGAAGTTAACGACACCGACCCGAAGTTTCGGGCCCTTGTAATCCGAGACATCGCTGTTTGTCTGTAATAGTTTCGATGTCCCCGTCAGCG
>JAJYKN010000415.1 GCA_021788515.1 Nitrospirota bacterium
GTTCCTGATGATGGCGGCGCCGTCGTGGATCGGCGAGTAGGGCAGGAAGATGCTGATGAGGATCTCCTTCGTCACTTTGGCGTCGAGTTCGGTGCCCATCTCCACGATGGTCGTCAGGTCCGTATCGCGCTCGAGAACGATGAGGGCGCCGATCCGCTTGTTGGCCATGGACACGGCGGCCTTGACCGTTTCCTCGATGAACTTGGAGCCTTCCACGGTCGAGAGCGACCGGAACAAGTGGCGTTCGCCGACCCGGGCAAGGGTCCTCCTGATCTCGGGCTGGAACAGGATCACGACCGCAAGAACGATCTGGGACCAGAAACTGTGGATGAGCCAGTCGAGGGTATAGAACTCGAAGGCCTGGGAGGCGATCAACACCAGCACGATGAGCCCGATGCCGATGAGCATCTGGAACGCGCGCGTGCCCTTGATGAGGAGGAGCAGCCGGTAGAAGATATAGTAGACGAGCGCAATGTCCACCGTATCGTTGAACCAGCGATAGTGCGCCAGGGCTTCTCGTATTTCGGTAAAGTTGTTGAACATAAAAAGTAAAATTCCAAATTTCAAATAACAAATCTCAAATAAAATCCAAATTCAAAAGTTCAATGTCCGAAAGGTTCGTAATTTGGGGATTGAGATTTAAAATTTATTTGTATTTTGATGCTTGTTATTTGGTGTTTAACCGCATTATCGCATCCGTCATGCGCGTGACCTGCGCCATGCGCGCCACGTCGTGGACCCGCACGATGCGCGCCCCTCGCTCGATGCCGAGCGCGACCGTGGCGCCGGTGCCGTCCACGCGCTCTTCGGGCACGGGAATGTTCAAGATGGTGCCGATGAACTTTTTCCTCGATGTCCCGAGCACGATCGGCCTGCCGAGCGCCCGGAACTCCTCGAGCCGGTTCAGGATCGTGAGGTTATGTTCCAGTGTCTTGCCGAACCCGATGCCCGGGTCGATGAGGGTCTTTTCCCGGTCCACGCCCGCCCTGACGGCGATCTCGATCCCTTCAGCGAGGTAGTCCTTGATCTCACCGATCACATCATCATACACGGGGTTCTGCTGCATGCTGCGCGGCGTGCCTTTGATATGCATGATGATGACGGCGGCGCCGTAATCGGCAGCAATCTTTGCCATGTCCGGCGAGAACCGGAGGCCGCTGATGTCGTTCACGATCGAGGCGCCCGCTTCAAGGGCTTTTTTCGCCACCGGCGCCTTGTAGGTGTCGACGGAGAGGGGGACGGCAAGTTCCTTTGACAGCCGCTCGATGAGCGGAATGATCCTCCGCAGTTCCTCTTCTTCGGCAAGCGGCTCCGCTCCCGGCCGGGTGGATTCTCCTCCGATATCGATGATGTCCGCGCCCGCAGCGGCCATCTCCCGGGCGCGGGACAGAGCTTTGTGCTCGTCGGCGAATTGGCCGCCGTCGGAAAAGGAGTCCGGGGTCACGTTCAGGACTCCCATGATATGGGTGTGGTTGCCGAGGTCGAGGACTTTCTCCCTGCACTCAATCTTATAATCTGAGCGCGTATAGTTGTCAAGCAAAGAGTCGATTTTTTTGGAGAGATCAAGAAGAAGTCTGTCCGGGGAGGAGATACCGGCAGCAACCTGCTTCAGCCGGCCGGGGGTACCGCACAGGAGCAGTTCCGATTGCCGGGCTAAAGGGGGTGAAAAAGTCAGGGCAGGTCCAAGACCTGCCCTGTTGTTTGACGCGAGGAGTGATTCCCGAATGGCTGCGGCCTGCCCGGAAGCGAGGCCGCTTATGGTTATGGTCAGCGTCCCATGGCCGGAGATCCCGAGGACTGGCCCCATGCCGGCCTCCTACGCTGCCGCAGGATGGCCGTTGACGATGGCGTCGATTTCAGCGGCATCGAGGGTTTCTTTTTCAAGCAAAGCCGTGGCCAGACCATGGAGCACTGCTTCACGATCCTGAATGAGGGACTTGGCCCGGTGATAGTTGTCCATGACGATGCGCTTCACTTCCTTGTCGATCTCGATAGCCGTGCTTTCGCTGTAGTCGCGGTGCTGGGCAATTTCCCGGCCGAGGAATATCGCCTCTTCCTTCTTGCCGTAGGAGAGCGGGCCCATGGCATCGCTCATGCCCCACTCGCAGACCATCTTCCGGGCAAGCGCTGTTGCACGTTCGAGGTCGTTGCCCGCGCCTGTGGTCATATGTTTGAGCGCTATCTCTTCGGCGGCCCGTCCGCCCAGGAGGATCGCAATGTTGTTCAACAGATGTTCGCGGTCGTAGGAATACCGGTCGGCCGTGGGAAGCTGGAGCGTTATGCCGAGCGCCATGCCGCGCGGGATGATCGAAACCTTGTGCACCGGGTCTGTCCCGGGAATGAGCCTTGCCACCATGGTATGGCCGGCCTCATGGTAGGCTGTGTTCTTCTTTTCTTCGTTGCTGATCAGCATGGATTTGCGCTCGAGGCCCATCAGGATCTTGTCCTTGGCCCGGTCGAAATCGTCGTTCTCGACCTGCGTTTTGCCCATCCTGCCCGCCAGGAGCGCTGCCTCGTTCACGAGGTTCGCGAGCTCGGCTCCGGAAAGCCCGGGGGTTCCCCGTGCGATTGCCTCGAGGTCCACGTGCGGCGCAAGCTTGATCTTCTGGGTATGCACCTTGAGCACGCC
>JAJYKN010000416.1 GCA_021788515.1 Nitrospirota bacterium
TGGTCACCTTGACCCCCGACGACGCACTATCCCATTTCACTTTTCTGAGGAGGTTGTTTACATGCGGATCATACTCTTAGGCGCACCGGGCGCGGGCAAAGGCACGGTGGCGAAACTTTTGACGGCGCTGGACGGGTCGGTGCAGATCTCGACGGGCGACATCTTGCGCGGCGCGGTAAAGGCCGGCACACCGCTCGGCAAGGAAGCAAAAAGCTACATGGACAGCGGCGGCCTGGTGCCCGACTCGCTGATTATGGGCATCATGGAGCAGCGGCTCCAGGACAAGGACTTGAAAAAGGGGTTCCTGCTCGACGGGTTCCCGAGGACCATCCCGCAGGCTGACGAGCTCGGCAAGCTGCTCACGAAGTTGAACATCAAGCTCGACCTCGTGGCGAACATCGATGTGCCGCGCGATGTGATCCTTGACCGGCTCACGACCCGCAGGACCTGTTCCAATACCTCGTGCCAGGAAATCTACAACATCAAGAGCAACCCGCCGGCGCCGGGCGATAAATGCAAGAAGTGCGGCAGCCCGACGATTCAGCGGGCCGACGAGACCGTGGAGGCCATCTCCAAGCGGCTCGATGTCTACAACGAAAAGACCGCGCCGCTCATCGGCTACTACGAAAAAACGGGCCTGCTCCTGACGATCAGGGAAGCCGGCAGCGACGGCGTGGTGAACGCGATCAAGAAGGGCATTGCTGCGAAGAAATAGAGGTCTAATCAGTATTCGCGGCACTAACATGTTTGATACTTACGAGGCGGGATGAAAATCCCGCCTTTTTTTGTCTGCAGGCAGCATGACCCATATCATAGGGCAGGCTTAAGCAGCATGGTATACTTTAGTACATACAAAGGAGGACCACTATGGACTTAAGCCCGAAAACGAAAGTGAACGATATCATTGCCCAATATCCCTTTCTCAAAGATTTTCTCATCGCCCTGAACCCGGAATTCAAAATGCTCGACAACCCCTTTATGCGAAAGACGGTCGGGAGAATCGCGTCTCTGAGCAAGGTCGCTATGATCGGCGGCATGGATGTGAAGAAACTGATCGACGATATTGCGGTTGAAATCAAGAGAAAGTCCGGGGAAACGGTCGCCGTGTCTTACGGCGACGCCGGTCCGGACGAGCAGGATATCAAGATCGACAAGATGAAAGAGATCATCAAGGAGCTGCATGCGGGCAAGGACGCGGAATCGCAGAAGAAGAAATTCGAGGAACTGATCAAGGACGTGGCGCCCTGGGAAATCGCCCAGATGGAGCAGAAGCTGATCGCCGAAGGCATGCCCGAGACGGAGATCAAAAGCCTCTGTGAAGTGCACGTACAGGTGTTCAAAGAAGCGCTGGAGCACCAGACCGTGCCCGGGCTCCCTGCGGGCCATCCGGTCCATACGCTGATGCTCGAAAACCGGGCGTGCGAAGGGATCCTGAAAGAAGCGGAAGCAATCACCGATTTCGCAAAAGATCAGGACAAGCTTCTCGGCATCCTCGACCGGCTGGCCCAGATTGACAAGCATTTTCTTCGCAAGGAGAACCAGCTCTTCCCGATGATTGAGACCAAGGGCATCACCGGACCGTCGAAGGTCATGTGGGCGCTTCATGACGATATCAGGAATTTCATCAAGGACGTGCGCAAGCGCGTCAAAGACAACAAGATGGAGAAGGTGGCCATCGAGGCGCTCGTGAAGATGGTCAATGACATGATCTACAAGGAAGAGCACATCCTCTTCCCCATGACGCTCGAAACCCTCTCCGAGGAGGAGTGGGCAAAGGTCAGAAAAGGAGAAGAGGAGATCGGCTATGCGTGGATCAAGCCCGAGACCCAGTGGACGCCGTCAGCGGAGTCGTTCCAGCAGACCTACATCGCGGACAAGATCGGCAGTCTGAACCTCGATACCGGGCTGTTGACTGCGGACCAGGTAAACCTGATGCTCACCCATCTTCCGATCGATATTTCTTTTGTGAACGAGAACGACGAGGTGATCTACTATTCTGCCACGCCGGAGCGCATCTTCCCCCGGAGCCCTGGGGTTATTGGAAGGAAGGTCCAGAACTGTCATCCGCCCAAAAGCGTTGATATGGTCGAAAAAATCCTCTCGTCATTCAAGGCAGGGACCAAGGACGTTGCCGAGTTTTGGATCCAGATGGGCGGAAAGGTGATCCATATCCGGTATTTCGCGGTGCGCGATGCAGGAGGCAAATATCGCGGCTGCCTTGAAGTGAGCCAGGATATTACTCAGATCCAGAAGATCACGGGGAACAAGCGGTTGTTGGACTGGGAGTGAGGACAGCGTTTTTAGGAACGGATATACGGAATTTGTCATTCATGCTTGTTACAGCAGCGCGAATTGCAGCGTTGGGATTTATCGTCCCTCCCGCGACTGCATTCTGACGCCTCCGATAAACAGGGGGCGTAAATTATGACCGTGATTTGTACAAGAGAGGTAATGTCCCGGAAAAGGCAACAGGGGGGGAATCAAAACTCCTGATATTCAGAAATATGTTTATCGATGAGTGAGGTCGGATGTCAATAGTAGACACCAAGCCCTTCATGCTGCCAGCTGCCCGGCGTAGAACTTTTTTACATAAGCCGCAGGGGAAAGAAACCCAAGTCGTGCC
>JAJYKN010000417.1 GCA_021788515.1 Nitrospirota bacterium
GCATGCAGTCCCACATAAAGTCGCTCACGCAGCTCCTCGAAGCGAAGGGTACGATGGGGAAGAAGATAGAGTTCTTCACGCAGGAGTTCATTCGGGAGCTGAACACCATGGGGACGAAAGCCGGGGAGGCGGAGATAACGGCACTGGTGATCGACGCGAAGAACGACGTGGAGCGTATAAAAGAGCTCGCGCAGAACATCGAGTAGAGAGGATCAGGGGGTGTGTAATTCCTTCTTTTTCCCGTCATTCCTGCGAATGCAGGAATCCAGTTCCCATCCCCTCTATCAAAAGGGGTAAGGGGTTGTGATATGAACGCCAACCTCCCACTCGAAAGTAACCAGAAATTCCCTGTCCAAAGCCGAGGGCATACCCTGTTATCCTGACCGTATTGTACTATAATGTTGAATGTCTCGGATATGCTGAAAATGCGCTGAATTTACGCTGAAAAAATAGTGTTATGCTGAAAATACGCTGAATTTGTGCTGAATAATGAACGTTGTATTAAAATACGCTGAATTTATAAAGCATTAAGCATAAATAACTCTTGCAAAATCAGATAGATGTAAAAATATGCTGAAATGCGCTGAAAATACGCTGAAAACATGAAAACATTCAGCGCAAATTCAGCGTATCCTTGTAAAGCCCCTTTCTTCACCTTCCCGTGGTCGAGTATTTCTGTTGACAGGACTCCGGTAAATACTACATAAACTCTGTATTATGGATGATAATAAAGGCAGGGCCCTGATCGAAAAAGAGTTCGGCAATATGCTCCTGTGGGCTATCTGGGCAATGACATTCATTCAGCTTGCCCTTATCGTCATCGAGACCCTCGACATGATCTGGCCTTCCTTTTTTATCTTCGCCTCTTACCCGCGGCTGAAAACGGTCAAGGCGACCGGGGCCTCGACGAATATCTACCTGTTCATCCAGTTTGCTTATACGGGCAGGAAAGAGTTTTCGCGCTGGCTAGGCAAAACGGGCATTATTCCCCTTAAAACCGGGAACAAGAATCTTCTTGAAGAAGACGAGCTCGTGAGACGGCTGCGCAACGGCGAGACGGCCGTGGGTATCTGGATAGCGGCCGTTGTGATTGGCGTGACCATCCACGCCTTCCATTTTATACCGCAGATGCCGGCCGAGCTTGAGAGGACGTTCGTGCAGGTAACCGGGCTGTACGCCCTTGCGACGGTGATCAGTACCGTGCAGACACGGCGGGCGAAGAAGGCCGGCTCCAAAGACGCGGCGAATGGCGCTGCCGTTCCCGGCGACCCCCCTGACGACCTTATAGAGATCAAAAATCAAGCAGCGAATCCCATCATTGCACAGCAAGCCCGTGTAGCCGCGGAACAGGAAACGAATACAGACGAAGAGGCCGCGCTGTTGAAATTCATACGGGAGAACAAAGGCGTCCGCGTAGGTGAATGCATGAAGCACTGCGGCATGTCCAAAAATAGGGCGTATTACCTCCTCAAAAAGCTCGTCGCCTCCGGCGCTGTAAAAGCCGAAGGTCGGGGCAAGGCCACGACGTATACGGCCCTTTAATGCAAAGCCTTATACTATCAAACAAGATCTGCTAAACGAACCTTACCTTCTGCATATAATCTGCAACGTAAGAGTAACCTAAAGATTTTGTCCCCGGATACGAATGCCTGATGGTGTAATTACTGAAAAATTATCTACCAACCTGAGATAATCGACAATTTGCCTGTCAATACCTTCGTCCGCCAGCAACCTCAAGCCGCCACCTCGGTAATCGGATAAACAACATCGGCGCGTAAGACTTCGGCAGCGAATGTCAGCGCCGCTTTTATACCTTCGCGGGTCAAGCGTGGATGTGCTTTGAGTAGCTGATCGACCGTTTCTCCGGCGGCAAGCCTTTCCAGAATCATTTCAACAGTAATCCTTGTCCCGGCAATAACGGGCTTTCCCATCATTACAGCCGGATCTGACACTATTAAACCTCCCTGCATGTTCATCCTCCTTCCTCCTCATGAATGGGAACTTAATTTATGTGACACTATAGCAGATTCAAGTTTCAATGAAAAGATGCTAAAAGGCACCATGTCCTCGCAGCCACAGCGTCATCGTCAATTCCCGTAAAAAAGCATTCGTGCACAAAGACAAATCCTTGTACTTTCCGGCAGGCTCTGCTAAACGAATCCTCATGGATAGCCACTCTCCCAAACGTGCGTGCACTTCAGCGTTATCCCTCTTACACGGGCACACAGCCGAAGGATGGGTCGGGGAAGAAAGGGCGTTACCTTCTGCATCCCCTCTATCAAGAGGGGATCAAGGGGTGTGTAATTCCTTCTTTTTCCCGTCATTCCTGCGAAGGCGGGAATCCAGTTCCCCTCTAACAAGAGGGGCAAGGGGTGTGTGATTTGAGCGACCAACTCCCTCAACAAGTTTCCGATCTCATAGAACGGTTCGAAAGAAACGAGGCATCTTACACCACCAGCAAGTACAACGAGACACAGCTCCGGGAAGAATTTATCAACCCGTTCTTTGAAGCCCTCGGCTGGGACGTGCGCAATGTCAGCGGTAACGCAGAGGCGTATAAAGACGTCATACATGAGGATGCGATCAAGATCGGCGGCACG
>JAJYKN010000418.1 GCA_021788515.1 Nitrospirota bacterium
TTCCGATGTCCGAACAACAATGATCTATACCCACTGCATGCCGAGTAGAACCATAAAAGAACTGAAAAGTCCACTCGATTTTTGAGATTCAAAAAGGACTCTGTCTCGGACGGGTCACGATTATGCGTTGTACTCTTGGTGTTAAGAAGAACCGCAACTACAAATAGTTCAGGAAGAAGTCGATAATGTTTCGAGGAACGTAAGCTCCAATAGTACAGGATGGAGCGCACGATGCATACTTCAACAGCGGGTCTGCACCTCATTTTAAATAATGTCGATCTCGACCCCACCTAAAAACGGTCACAGGCAAAGGCGAGGAAGCGCAGAGGTAAATCAAAACCCTTTCCAGTTTTGCATAAAATTTGATTCGCAACTGACCGGCGGTACCTCGGCGGCTCCATGAGCAGGGAACTTTGAGGGGACATGACGTTGCCACGAAGACCTTAGCAATCGTTATTTCTGTTCGTCGTTCCCAGTCAGCAACTCCGGATACAATTTCCGGGCGCAATCCGGGCAGATCCCATGAGAAAATTCCGTGTCCGAGTGGTCGCTGATATATACTTCCACCTGCGTCCAGTAGCCGTTGTCATCGCGGATCTTCTTGCAGCTCGCGCAGATGGGAAGGAACCCTCGTAGCTGTTTAATTTCCCTCCTGGAATACTCGAGCTGGCCGAGCAATTTCTTGCGCTCGATGGCATAACGGATTGCCCGTCCCAGCGCCGGACCGGTGACCAGGCCTTTGACCAGATAGTCCTGTGCGCCTTTGTGGACCGCCTCGACGGCAAGGTCATCATCGTCATGACCGGTCAGCACAATGATCGGGATATCGGATGCTTGCGCATGGACCGTTTCAAAGGTCTTGATGCCCGCGGGCCCGTCCGGGAGGGAGAGGTCCAGCAGAATGACGTCAAAGGGGATGCTCTTCAGGTTTTCCAGGCCCTGAGCCAGCGTATCGAAGTGTATCACACGGTATTCGATCTTTTGGGAAGCGTTCAAATATCTTCGGATCAGCGTTGCGTCATCGGGATTGTCTTCGATAAGCAACACGGCAATCGTTATCGTTTCCATGGATTTCAACTCTTCAGGGGGCCGTGGTGGACGTTTATACAATAGTATAACACGATCCAGTTATCAGTTACAAAAAACATCCGGCGAGATGAGAACGCAAACGCGGCGTTGTGAGCTGCGGTATTGATGCTGACTCAAGCATGGCCACCCCGTCGGCCGGCAAAACCTGAAACCCGCCCCCTGAAATCCTCGCTGCAAAGCTTCCCTCATCCCGCGGAAAAGGATTCCTATTGCTGCGCAAAATGGCGGAAAAACCACTGCTTGATCCCTTCCACGGCAAAGAGATAGAAAAACACCAGGCCGGCCAGAATCGCATAAAATGATACTGGCGGCGGAACGAACCCGAAATACCTGCCGAGCGGCGTGAAGGGCAGCGCCACGGCAAGAGACACGGCCGAGAGAGAGCAGAGCGTAAGCCACAGGTTCGGACGGCTCTTGAACGGATTGCGCCGGGTGCGGATGATGAAAATCACGAGCACCTGCGTTGCCATGGACTCGATGAACCAGCCGGTGTGGAAAAGCTTTTCTCCGGCGTGGAAGACGTGCAGCATAAGGTAAAAGGTCAGGAAATCGAAGATCGAGCTTATTGGCCCCACGGACAGCATGAAGTTGCGGATGAAGTTCATGTTCCAGTGGCGCGGCTGGGTAAGATATTCCTCATCAACACTGTCGAGGGGGATGGGGATCTCCGAAACATCGTAAAGCAGATTGTTCAGAAGGATCTGGACCGGCAGCATGGGAAGGAAGGGGAGGAAGAGCGTGGCGCCGGCCATGCTGAACATGTTGCCGAAGTTGGAGCTCGTGCCCATCATGATGTACTTCATGATGTTGCCGAAGGTGCGCCGGCCTTCCACGACCCCTTCGTACAGCACGTTCAGGTCCTGCTCCAGCAGGATCATCTCTGCCGCGCTTTTTGCCACGTCCACGGCGCTGTCCACGGAAATGCCGATGTCCGCTGAATGGAGCGAGGGCGCGTCATTGATCCCGTCGCCCATGTACCCGACGACCCTGCCGCGCTGTTTCAAGGCGAGGATGACCCGGTTCTTCTGAGCGGGATTGACCCGGCAAAAGAGGTTCACGTTCTCCACGCAGGCCGAGAGCGCGTGGTCATCCATGGCCTGCATTTCCGCGCCAAGCAGGATCCCGGTTATGGGCAGGCCGAGCTTCTCGCAGATATGCCGGGTCACGAGCTCATTGTCTCCGGTCACGACCTTGACCGCAACCCCTGCATGAGCGAGTTTAGCCAGGGCTTCTTGAGCGCTTGCTTTCGGCGGATCTAAAAAAGCGGCGAATCCGGCAAAAACCAGCTCCGTTTCATCGGTCACCACGGCATGACGTTCGGTTTGTTCGACTTTTTTCCAGGCAATGCCGAGCACACGGAAGCCGTCCCGGCCGAAGCTTTCCGAGAGCGCCCGAATCCCGGCAAGAGCAGCTTCGTCCAGTTCTTTCAGATCCGCTTCCTTGCTTTCTTCATAGTGCGTTGAGACACGGAGGATGTCCTCCGGAGCGCCTTTTACTACAATGAGCCT
>JAJYKN010000419.1 GCA_021788515.1 Nitrospirota bacterium
CCTGTCCGTGGGAATCGAAAACACGGACGATCTGCTTCAGGACATAGAACAGGCCATGAAAGCCCGATAGGAGAAAGGCGACCTGTCCGGAGAGATACGCACTGCCTTGAAAGCGGGCAGATCACCAATCCTGAAAGGGGTTGGGCTTGTGCTATACTCGATTATGCTGGACTTCATCACCTTTCCGGACGGAGACCATATGAAAGAGTACGATGTGATTGTGATCGGCGCCGGTGTGGGCACGAGTGTTGCGTTCAAGGCGTTAGCCGCCGGCATGAAAGTCGCTCTTGTGACCAAGGGCCAGCCCGGTGGTACTTGTCTGAATACCGGGTGAGTGCCGTCCAAGATGCTCATCTATCCGGCGGATAGATTAATGGAAATTGAGGAAGCGAAAAAATTCGGGATCGAGGCCAAGGTAACCCATGTCGATTTCAACGCTCTTATGGAGCGGATGAAAAAATCCGTCACCGTCGGCCGAACCTGGCTGCAAAAAGAAATTAAAGGTTCAAAGAACCTGGATTTTTACAACGAGGCGGCGCATTTCAGCGCAGATCATACGCTTGAACTGGAAACCGGGAAGATAACGGGGAGAAAGATTTTCATCGCGTCAGGGTCACGTCCCTCGGTCCCAGCCATCCGGGGCCTCGATGCCGCATCTTATTTGACGAATGAAAGCGTTCTGGATCTGAAGGCGAGGCCGAAGAGTATCATCATTATCGGCGGAGGATATATCGGCGTCGAGTACGCCCATTTTTTTGCAGCGATGGGCACGAGAGTCACCATCGTTCAAGGAGGCGCCGCATTGGTACCGAAGGAAGAGCCGGAGATATCGGCGTATCTTGAGAGGGAACTCAAAAAGCGCATGGAGGTGCATACCGGATTACTCACCACCGGCATTAAAAAAAACAAGCGAAACACCGCGGTTTTCGTCAGGGATACGAAGAGCGGCCGAACGAAAAAACTATCCGCAGAACATATTCTGCTCGCAACGGGACGGGTGTCCAATGCAGACCAGCTGCAGACGGAAAACACCGGTGTCCAACTTGACGAACGGGGGTATATAAAGACCGATGACTATCTTCTCACGACCAGAAAGAATATCTGGGCAATGGGCGATGCCATCGGCAGGCAGATGTTCACGCATGCGGGAGATAAAGAAGCGGATATCGCTTGGCATAACGCAACGCACCGTGCAAAATCTAAAATGGACTTTGACGCGGTGCCTCATGTCGTCTTCAGCCGTCCTCAAATCGCATCAGTGGGACTAACCGAAAAGCAGGCCAGGAGAACATATGACGTCGTTATCGGCCGGGCGAAATATTCTGATATCGTCGCAGGAGATACGATGGGGGAGAAAGACGGGTTTGCAAAGGCGGTCGTGGAAAAGAAGACCGGAAGACTTCTGGGATTTCACATTGCCGGGCCCTATGCGACCCATATTCTTCAGGAAGCCGTGAACGTCATGGCAGACAATGGCGGAGTAAAATCCATTCTCGAAAAAATGCACGCCTTCCCCACGCTCGCGGAGCTTGTGCCCGAGGCGCTTGGGAATCTTGAATAGCCTGTCAGCTGTTTTCAATGGGGGACAAATAACCGGAAACAGGCCGAACAGAGAGACTAAGTTCCTTCCTCCTGGTTTATTGCAGCAACTTCCATTCTTTGCAACAGCCATTGTTTCATGCACATTCTGTTGTCATGCCGCAGCAATGCCCTCATAAAAAATGTTAATGTAATGGTCGAACAAGAGATGCTCCTTCAGGACTGGAACTCATGACGAAATACTGAAGATGCTCATTTTCGAACCAGGTAAGAGATTTTTTTAACAGCCCGCCTTGTGATGACAACCGCGAAGAGACTTGCCCTCCCGGCTCGGTGTCCATGAGAATCCTGCCGCACCAGGGCACCTGCTCCTCACACCTGCTACAATTAAAGAAAATACGCATTTTCAAAACAAAGGACATTCCTATGAAGCATTTTTCGAGTTGCGGCGTCGGTTTTGTTTGTAATGTTTCGGGCCAGCGGAGCAGCCAGATCGTTGCATGGGGCATCGAGGCGGTCAAGAACCTTACCCATCGGGGCGCGGTCGGTGCTGACGGTAAGACCGGCGACGGCGCAGGGCTCCTCTTCGAGATCCCGCGAAAATTCTTTCAGGCTCAAATCAAGGAACTCGGTTTCTCTATTTCCGATATCAATAACCTGGCAGTGGGCACCTGTTTCCTCTCCGCTGACGTCGAACAGGAGATCGAAGGCCTCCTCAGAAGATACGGTTTCAGGCCTGTCGGCTGGAGGGATGTGCCGACGGATGACGATGCGCTCGGAGCTGCAGCCTTGGGAACAAAACCGAGGATCAGGCAGATCTTGATCGACGCCGGGGCAGTAGAAGACCGGGAGCGGGAACGCAGGCTTTTCCTGGCCAGGAAGGCGGTTGAAAAAAGTTTAAGCGAACACGTCTCTGTCCTGAGCATCTCCTCCAAAACGATCCTCTACAAGGGTTTGCTCGTTGCGCCCCAGATAGACCGGTTCTACCCCGACCTTGCAAGCAAGGAACTTGAGTCGTCGTTCTGCATTTTTCATCAGCGCTTCTCGACCAACACCC
>JAJYKN010000420.1 GCA_021788515.1 Nitrospirota bacterium
CGATCTGCGAAATAATCGAGGAAGAAAAGGGGTTCCGCTCCCTGGACGATGATGTCGTTCACGCACATGGCCACGAGGTCGATGCCCACGGTATCGTGTTTGTTCGTGAGAAAGGCGATCTTGAGCTTGGTGCCCACGCCGTCGGTGCCGGAGACCAGGACCGGGTCCTTGTACTTTTTAAGCGCAAAGAGGCCGCCGAAGCCGCCGATGTCAGTCAGGACCTCGGGCCGGAAGGTGGATTTTACAAAGGGTTTTATCTTCTGGACAAAAAGGTCGCCGGCGTCGATATCGACACCCGCATCTTTATAGGTTATTGCCATGCCCCGTCCTCTCTCGATTTTTCGACGATAGTACCTATAATAGCCATGTCTGTCAACAGGTTTTACGGCGAAAGGAAATAAGAAAAGGGCTGTCAGGCGAGAATAATGAGGCGGCGGGAGGGCTATTTGGCTTTTTTCTGGATCTCCTGCACCGTCGGGTTGTCCAGCAATTTCAGAAACTTCGGGTTGGCGGTGAGGGAGGCAACATCGCCCGCATTGACCGCTTTCATGATCTCGGGGTCTTCGAGGACTTTTTTGAACTCGGGGTCGTTTTGCAGGGACTGGATAAGACTCATGATTTCCGCGCTGGACATCATTTTCCCCTGGAGCGCCTTCATTTCCCCGGTGGAACCGGCGCCCACATTCGGGGATTTTGCGCGGATCGCGCGGATCTTCGTTTCTTCCAGCTTTATCGTGCCGAGGCTGTTCGACTTGATGGTGTAGACTCCGCTGCTTAAGGACAGCACTTCTCCGGTGATGATGCTGCCGTCAATCAGTTCGATTTCCCGCATTTCTCCCGCATGGGCTATCGGCAGGGAGAGGGCCAGGACAAGAAAAAAACAGAGGATAAGAAAACGCATTTCCCTTCTCCTTTTCCATGGACTGAATTCCTTTGAAGCTTATGCCAATTCAGCCCTGCTGTCAAGACGGGATGCTCGTCCCGTGTCCCGCCTGTTGTTCCATCAGACGCTTTTCTCGTCGCCTGTGTCCGCCGCGTGACGGCTCGAATCGGAGTTGGCGATTCGCGCGGAGATCGCGTATTCAGGCCGGGGATGCAGGATTGCCATATATTGAAACTACGAAAGTCGTGCTTGACGAACAGCTCATTCTAGTGCACAATTATGCAATGAAAGAGGGCCTATGCCGAGGTCTCTGTTTCCGAAGGCGGGAGTGCCCTGGGGAGGCGGAAGAAGGGCCCCGATTTTTTTCACTCCCGGAGTTTACTTGCGATATTCCGCGAGCTATGTTTACTAAATAGGGCGTAGATTGGGGGAAGAAATGAAAAAGCTTCTTGTTTTAGGAGTCGTGGTTCTGCTGCTCGTGCCGTTTGCTGCATGGGGAAAGATCGGCGGCGGCGATATTACGTTTCATCCTGAAGGCGCAGGCAATGTCTTGTACAGTCATGACTTTCATGTTGGGAAGTTGGGTTTAAAGTGTACCGAGTGTCATTCCAGAATATACGTGATGTCCGTCGCGGCGAACGCGAAGAGAACAATGGCGGACATGGAAAAAGGACTGTCCTGCGGCGCCTGCCATAATGGGAAACGGGCATTTGATGTAAAGGGAAACACGTGCTCGAAATGTCACCAGTCCTGAAGGTGACGGGCACGGCGATTTTGTGTGACAGGGCCCACGCATGACGTGAGGAGGACCGTATGTGCACTGCTCCCGGCGCCAAGGGAAGAGATGCTCAGGAGGGGGGCAGAACCGTCCCGCTCACCGAAGCGGTGGGAATGGTCCTTGCGCACGATATTACCGAGATCCGCAAGGACGAATTCAAGGGCAGGGCATTCAAAAAAGGCCACGTTATCCGCGTGGAGGACATCACGCACCTGCAGCGGCTCGGGAAGGAGCATCTCTTCGTCCTGTCGATCGGCCCGTCCGAGATGCATGAAGACGATGCCGCCGTGGCGCTGGCCAAGGCGCTCATGGGAGAAGGGGTCAGGATCGAGGGAGCACCCCGGGAAGGAAAGATCAACCTCGTCGCCGATTGCGACGGGCTCCTCACCGTTGATCGCGGGGCGCTGCTCTCGTTCAACATGCTGGGCGAGGTGATGTGCGCCACGCGCCACGGCAATTCAGTGGTCAAAAAAGACCGGGTTGTGGCAGGCACCCGTGCGATCCCGCTCGTGATAAAACGGCAGGTGATCGACGAGGCGGTGCGCATCTGCGAGAAGGCCCGTCAGGCCGGCAGGGCCGTAATCGAGGTCAGGGAAATGCGGCGGCCGAAGGCCGGGGTCGTGATCACCGGCAATGAGGTTTACCATGGCCGCATCAAGGATGCCTTTGCTCCGGTGATCTCCAGGAAGATCGAAGCAACGGGCGGCGAGATCGTCGGCGTGTACTATGCGCCTGACGATACGGCTGTCATTGAGCAGCGGCTGCGGGAGCTCGTGAACGCCGGGGCCGACCTCCTGATCACGACCGGCGGCATGTCGGTTGACCCGGACGACGTGACGCGGTTTGCAATCGATCGCCTCGGCGCTGTTGACGTCACGTACGGCGCTGCCGTGCTGCCGGGAGCGATGTTTCTGGTGGGGTACATTGAAAATGC
>JAJYKN010000006.1:0-4264 GCA_021788515.1 Nitrospirota bacterium
TCGAGCGGACCCTGTCCCGGTACATGCCGGAAGTGATCTTTCACGCCGCGGCGTACAAGCACGTCCCGCTCATGGAAATCAATCCCGTGGAAGCGCTGCGAAACAACGTGATGGGCACGTGGGTCATCGCCGACCTGGCGAGGAATTACGGGGTCGGCAAATTCGTCATGATATCCACGGACAAGGCGGTCCGGCCGACCAATATCATGGGGGCCACCAAGCGTATTGCGGAGCTCATCTGCGGGAGCTTCAACGGGACCGGCAAAACGCAGTTCGTCACGGTGCGGTTCGGCAACGTCTTGAACAGCGTGGGCAGCGTCATCCCGTTGTTCAAGCGCCAGATAGAAAAAGGCGGGCCGCTCACGGTGACTCACCCGGAGATTTACCGGTATTTCATGACCATTCCCGAGGCCGTCCAGCTGATCATGCAGGCCGGGGCCATGGGCAGGGGCGGGGAGATCTTTATCCTGGACATGGGAGAGCCGGTCAAGATCGTGACCCTTGCGAAGGACATGATAACTCTCTCGGGCCTCGTGCCGGACGTAGATATCAAGATCGTATTCACCGGGCTCAGACCCGGAGAAAAGCTGTACGAGGAGCTCCTGACCGACGGCGAGGAGATCAAATCCACGCTCCACGACAAGATCAAGGTGGCGGGCAGGGAAGAAGTGGAAAGGACCCTGCTGGCGGAAAAACTGGATGAGCTGTTCCTGAAGCTCAACCAGGAGGGCTTTACGCAGGAGATCGTCGCGAAGGTCAAGGAAATAGTGCCCGAATTTCAGCCCGAGAACGGAGGCCCGAGAACTCATGGACAGTCGCTCCGGAGCGCCAGCTATGAGCTTTCCCGCAACAGCAGCCAGAATAGCCAAACGATCCCGGAAAAACATTCAACCGCTGATTTATAAACCGGAAAAAAACGCAGGAAACCACGGATAGGGATAAACAAGGATTTTTAAAAACCTGCAGTCGCAATCATAAATCACCCGCTTCCCCTCATGACAGTCCATAATTCGCGCAAAACCTGTCTGTTGTTTTGTCCCCCCTTGATTTGCCCGGACCATGCCCAAGAAAGTAATAGCGCCAATTATCCGTTTGATTTCCTCACCGTCGCTGTGGTATAATCGCCTCGCTTTCGCTTCTTACAAGTGCAAGTGCTGCGTTTTTGAATTTAAGAACAACTAAAAACTAAGAACTGAAAACCAAAAACTAACAAAGTTCTTAAGGAAAAGGGATTCGGCTTTCATGAAAAAAAATCTATTGCTTTATCTCTTCGTGCTTCTTGCAATCACCGTTCTATCTCCGCGAACAACCTTCTCCCAGCAGGCTCCGCAAAGCGGCAAGCCCCAATCGATGCAGGACCTGATCAGCTCCGCGTACCAGGACATGCAGAAGAGCGACCCCCAGTCCGCGCAGGCGTTCATGGACGCGGTCCAGAAGGGCGACGTTTCCGGGGCCAAGACGATCTACAAGAACTTCCAGGACAAGCAAACTTCGCAGCTTTCAACAGCCCCAACCGCGGCAAGCCAGCAGCCGCAGCCGGCACAGCCTCAGACATCATCACTCGAACAGACCCTCTCAGGGAAATTTACTGAAGTGCAGACAGCACCCATGGCCCAGTTCGGATACGACCTGCTCAACAAGCAGACCTCGCCCTTTACGCCGCCTGCTACGATCCCGGTGGGGCCGGATTATATGATCGGGCCCGGGGACCAGTTCACCCTCACGCTCTGGGGCACGACCGAAGGGATCTTCACCCTCCAGGTCACGAACGAGGGGAACATCACGCTGCCCAAGGTCGGAGTGGTGGCCGTTGCCGGGCTTCGGTTCGGCCAATTGGAGAAGACCCTGCGGCGTCATTTGGCGGCATATTACCGCGATGTGAACCTGAGCGTTGCCATGGGCAACCTCAGGACCATGACGGTGTACGTGGTGGGCCAGGTGCAGAACCCGGGCAGCTATCCCGTGCCTTCCCTCACCACGGTGTATGGCGCCCTGTTCGCCGCCGGCGGCCCAACCAAGAAGGGGACGATGCGCAACATCCAGGTGCTGCGAAACGGCAAAGTCATCAGGACCATCGACCTCTATGATTTTCTCATGCACGGGGACCGCAGCCAGGACATGAAGCTCCAGAGCGAAGACACGGTGTTCGTACCGCTCATCGGCCCGGTTGTCGGCGTGGCAGGGGCCGTGTCCCGGCCCGCCATCTACGAAGTGAAGGGGGAGAAGACGATTGCCGACCTTCTCCAGACCGCGGGCAACATCCTGCCCACGGCCTTCTCCGGCAGAATAGAGCTGGACCGTTTCGTGGACAACCAGCAGCAGGTCCTGTTCGACATCAAGATCCCCGCGTTCTCCGGCGAGGCGTTGAAGCAGGTCCCGGAACTGAAGGGAAAGGTCTTCAACATGGACGTGATCAAAGTGTTCACCATGTACAGCGACGTTTGGGAGACCGTAAATCTCGGGGGCGCGGTAAAGTACCCGGGCGAGTATCAATGGCGGCCCGGCCTCCGGGTGAAGGACATTATCCAGCTCGGCCAGCTCCTTCCGACCTCGGACCTGCGGGCCGGCGAGGTCATCCGCATGTCCGAGGACTTCCGCAGCAGGGTCGTCTTGCCGGTGGATATCGAAGCGCTCATGAAAGGCGACGAGGCCCGGAATATCGAGCTCCAGCCCAAGGACCTGGTGCGGGTCTATACGAAGCTCCGCAAACCGGAGTTGGTCGCTTTGAGCGGAGAGGTCATGAGGCCGGGCATGTTCGAAATCACGCAAGGCGAACGCCTGAGCGACCTCCTGCGCAGGGCGGGCGGGTTCACCCCGAACGCCTACCCTTACGGTGTCGTATTCAAGCGGCCCGAGATCAAGACCTTCCAGGCGAAGCAATTGAACGCCTTTGTGGTCACCATGCAGGAGCGGCTCCTTCAGACAGCAGCTGAAAGTCAGGCCGCCGCGATAAACACCGAAGAAGCGGGCATCCAAAAGGCCCAGGCTGCGGTGACACAGCAGCTCGTGGCCAACCTGAAGGCCCAGCAGGACCTGGCCCAGGGCCGCGTGGCGCTGAATATAACGACGGACATAGATTCCTGGGCAGGCACAAAGGAGGACCCGATCCTACAGGACGGGGACTCCATCTCCGTGCCCAAGATGCCGCAGGAGGTTTCGGTCATCGGCGAGGTGTACAACCCCGGGGCCGTGACCTACATGGATGGGATGTCGGTCAAGGACTACATAGCCATGACCGGCGGTTTCACCAAGTACTCCAACAAGGACGACATCTTCGTGCTCCAGGCGAACGGCTACGCCGTGAGCAACGAGTCGTCGCGCGGCGACCTGGAGAAGCTCAAGCTCAGACCCGGCGACGCGATCATGGTGCCCCAGGAGGTGGAGCGCCACGCCGCCATGCGGAACTTCAAGGACATCATCGACATCCTGTTCAAGACCGCGGTCATCGTGGCGACCCTGGCGGTGCTGCATTTGTAAGGCAGTTTTTAGCATAGGGCATGGTGCATAGAGCATAGTGCAGAGAGCAGAGCGCAAGGGGCAGAGAGCAAAAGTTTTTACTCCATGCCCCAAGCTCCATGCCCCATGCCCTTAGCAAACACATGGGGGCAGCGTGTGGCAAAATTCAGATTTCAGGATTTTGAGATTTGGAAAGAAGCCATTGAGATAGGAAGTATACTCTTTAACATCGCGGATAGGCTTGAAGAAAAGAAATTGTTTCGTTTTGCCGAACAGCTTCGCGGCGCTGGGATGTCCATATCGAATAATATAGCTGAAGGGTCAGGAAGCAGCTCGAAAGCGGAATTCAGGAATTTTTTAAACATAGCGAGACGCAGTTGGTCGCAGTGCTCGATCGTCTAGATGTGCTGTGCCGTAAAATTACAAGTTTTCAAAAATCACTGACAAGGATGTAGCGCATAGGGCAGAGAGCAGGGAGCAAAGAGCATAGGGCAGGGTGCATAGGGCAAAAGACTTAACTCCATGCGCCATGCTCTATGCCTGAAGGAATGCAAATGACTGAAGAATTACACGACGACGAAATAAACCTGTTAGAGTACTGGGACGTCCTTTGGCGCAGGAAAGTCATGATAATCGCCTTGTGCACGGTTTCCGTCACGGCAACCATGATAATCAGCCTCCTGTCACCCAAGTACTACAAGTCCGAGACCGTGGTCATGGCGTCCTCCTCGGAAATGGGGGGGTTGGGGGCTGCGCTGTCTTCCATGCCTCTCGTGGGAGCATTGACGGGAGCGGGTATCGCTACTCC
>JAJYKN010000006.1:4274-12822 GCA_021788515.1 Nitrospirota bacterium
GCTACTCCCTCTGACAAAGTCATGGTGCTCCTCAACAGCCGTACTATGTCCGAAATGGTGATCAAAAAGTTCGATCTCATACGGGTCTTTAACGAAAAGTCCTGGGACGCGGCCAAAGGTGCGTGGAAAGATCCTGAGAAGCCCCCGCTCATGGAGGACACGGTAAATTTTCTTAATAAGGGTGTTGTCAACATCCAAAATAATAAAAAAGACGGGTCCATCACCATCTCCGTTGAATGGAAAGATCCGCAGCTTGCCGCGGACATTGCGAATTACTATATCTCCGCTTTGGCAGGCTTGATGAATGATAAAGCGATCAACACGACGATCCAGGTCGTGGACCGCGCCATTCCGGCGGAAAGAAAATCAAAACCATTAACAAGACGCAATATGATGATTGCGGGTTTCTTGAGCCTTTTTGTCGGCGTATTCATCGCGTTTTTTCTCGAATACCTTGCGAAGCAGAAGAAGCAGGGCGCATAGAGCATAGGGCATGGAGAAGGGAACAAATAACAAAGCGATATGGTTTTGCACCTTGTTCTCGATACCATCATATAAACCCTCTGCGCCGCGCCCTCTGCGCCATGCCCCTGCGCTTTTGCTCTTTGCCATACGCTCTATGCTCTCTGCTCCCTGCGCTATCCCCCTCTGCACTCTGCTCTTTGCCCTCTGCCTGTATCTCCCGGCCACTGCCTCCTTTGCCCAGGATATCGATGCCGTGGATGTCGTAAACCATCCGGTCAATACTTCCGGCCTGACCGGTCTCCTTTTCACGACCGCTCCTTATACGCTTGCCACCGGGACTGTCGAAGTCGGCGCGTCCGTATTGACGGAAAACAGCGTTATTCCTGATTTCACGATCACTCAGTATCTGCTCAGCGTGACAGTCGGCCTGCCCCATAACGCGGAACTTGCCGTGCGAGGTTCCTTTTTCGACATAAAGGAAGGGCCCACCAGCACCACCACGCCCACGGAGCGGAAAACCGGGGACCTGGATGTGTTCTATAAATGGAATTTTCTGCCTCCCGAAGAGGATTCCATTCGCCCGGCTTTTGCCTTGATCGTTGGAGGCAGCCTTCCAACGGGAAAGAACACCGATATGAAGATCAATGCCGTGAACCACTGGGGGATTCGGGCCGGTGTCTCAGGCGGCACTGAGATAGGCTGGAAGGAGCACATCATCGGAGTTTATGCCGATGCCCAGGTCGTGGGCCAGGATCTCACGGAAAAGCGTCTCAGCGACGTGTACGAGCTCTATAATGCAGGTCTGCTGTTGCCGATCAGTAAATACCAAAACCTCCAGATGTTCGCGGAATATTCCATCGTACAGGGAAGGAAAAGCATAACCCTGGACGGCGGGGACTATTCCGGCCTGACCTATGGACTGAGATTGGTCAGCGAACGGTTTAATCTTACCATCGGGACCCAATTCCTGCATAAGAAGGCCCAAGGGTACGGCAATTCAGACAGGATGATGGCCATGATGAGCATGAAATTTTAAGACAGATCAATAAACCTAAAAACGGCATTTTACACTGATAAAATCTGATAAGGGCCTGATAACGGCTGATTTATTCATGAGAAGAGAGGCTCACCCAACAGGTGAATGCCTTGGCGCTGGTTTTATCCGCATTTTTATGTTATCATTAAGTTACTACGAACGATCTGTGCGGCCCATACCCGTGTTGTACTTTAATCAAGCATATTTTCTTACTTCACAATGGAGCAATAACTAAATATCCAAGGGATTTGAGACCAAAGGAGAGGGGAGGACCATATCATGGAGAGGATAAAAGGTTCTAAACTATTGATCGCATCGGGCATCGCACTGCTGTCTGCCATGCTTGCTCTTACACAGTGCAGCAGCGGCGGAGGCGGTGGGGGAGGAAACGCTCAAAGTTCGCAACTCAGTTTAAGCGGCATTGCTGCAAGCGGCAAGCCCATCGCCGGCGCCACACTCACGCTCAAAGACAGCCTCGGACAGAGCCGTTCGGCAACCACTGCCGCCGACGGTACTTACAGCCTCGATACGACCGGGCTTACTCCGCCGTTCCTGCTCCAAATCTCAACCAACAGCAGTACAACACTGTACGGCGTGAGCGCGGACGCGAACGCAAAGACGGTCGTCAATGTTACTCCCCTAACGGACATCATCATACGTTCCTGGTATGGCGTGCAGAACGTATCCATGAGTACCGCCTTCAGCGCGCCGGCATCGAACCGGGCTCCGACACCTGCAGCTGTGTCGGTTATCAATTCAATAGTTCAAAATACGATGCAGCTCTGGCTGAACCAGGCAGGCGTAACTTCAGGAACCTTCAACCTCATCTCCACGCCCTTCGTTGCCGACGGAACCGGCGTAGACCTGGTACTTGATCAGACAACAGTCAATCCTTCCACAGGCTCTGTTATCATTTCGGATGGAACGACCACTCAAAACTCCGTATTGACCGTAACTCCCTCCAACGGCTCGATCGCCGTCTCCACCACGACCAGTGGTCCTAACGGGACAAGCAGCAGCACCAATACTACTGTCGTGCCGGTACAGACTGCACAGCAGACGGCGCTAGACGCTATCACCACATCGCTCGCAAACTTCGCCACAACCGTCAACACCAAAGGCGCGGCCCTGACGGTAACCGATGTGTTGCCGTTCTTCGATCCGGCGCTAATCAACGACGGTCTTACGAGGGACCAGTTCGCGCAAAATGCGGTATCAAGTCTCGCGGGCAGAACGATATCCTTCACCGTACTGTCGATAAAAAGTATCGACACCACCAATACTCTGGCGGATGTTTTGTTCATGCTGTCACTAAGCCAGGGCGGACAGACCCAGATGCAAACCAAAGAGTTTTTCTTCAAACAGGTGAGTGGCAACTGGCTCCTGTCCGGCAACCAGCGCATTGCATCCGTTAACGTGGATGCTGAAATGCGCACGAACCAGGGGGCTTATGCAGGCAAAGGACCAGACATCAATGTGGACGTGGAGCCGCCCCA
Organism: Nitrospirota bacterium; assembly: GCA_021788515.1. Lineage (GTDB taxonomy): Bacteria > Nitrospirota > UBA9217 > UBA9217 > UBA9217 > JAJYKN01. Next base: position 7,272 of record JAJYKN010000006.1, read on the forward strand.
AAACACGGTAAGCGGCGTGACCGTATCCGGCGGAAGCATCTGGACTGGCGCTACGCTGACACAAAGCGGCATTGTGTCCGACCCGTCCGGTACGCTCGACCACTACTTCATTAACAGCGGTCCGCTATCGAGCCTTCCAGCAGCCGGGACTCCATTTACCGTCACGCTGACAAAGGCTTCGGGTGGAGGAACTGTAAGTTATACATTGCCGATCAATTCCTGGACCAATGAGGCGATCAGCATCACCAATCCCACGGCCAGCGCGCTTGCGGATGCTCATCTTGGCTCACCGTTGACCGTGAATTGGACCTTGCCGAAAACTTTCCCGATCTCAAGGGTAAAACTATCGGCCTCGACGTATACGGGAGACCAGACCCTTTCGCAGACAATACAGTGCGATACCAAGGGGCCGCTTCTCGGCATCACTGCCACCACAGCCACGATCACGATACCAACGACATGCAGCGGCATGCCAGTGCTGCAGGTGAACCTGAACCTCGGTGTTGAGGGTGTGAACGGCGAACGCGAGCAGGTAATTTATCAATTCCAGTAAGATAAGAATAAGAAAAGATCAAGAAAAAAGGTCCGCAAAAAACTCGCGGACCTTTTTTCTTTCATCAAATGCAAACTTGACCTAACGATTTTCAATGGATCCCATAGTTACAAATAGTATTATATTTAAAAACATCATGTTATGGGAATAATGTGAACCGATACTTTATATTAAACAATGTCTGATAATGTATATTATGTCAAATTGTAAATAAACCTCAAGCCGGGCAGTTGTTGTTTTTTTGTTCTTCTTCTGCTGTTCTTCTCTCCCTTTGTGACTGGAATCATAAGTTTGCCGCTTCCGGCGCCTCATGCTTCCAAGCATGAATGCAAACTTTGCTTAATTTACACAATCAAGCAACACTCAAAGGCTGTATACGACGGAGCATTTCTCCCGGATGCGTCGGTTTCATAGTTCGTACTGCCTTATTTGCAATAGCCATAGTGCACCTCTCAATGATAATCAGTTATTTCGACATCATAAGCATCGCCGTTCCATTGTGATATCCTGGTAAGAATCACTGGGAGTTCATTGCACTTTCGGCAAGCTTATGGTTCCACATTAAATTAGTACAGAAATAGCTCGCCAATAGCCCGTTGCACGCTAACTACGATTCACCTACTTCTTATACAGCTTGAGTTCGCAGATCTTCGCAATGGCATCAAAATCTCGGTCGTTATGCAAGAGAGTTGCTTTATGCTCAATAGATATTTGCGCGATCAAAAGATCAACAGTATTTCTAACCGTAGCACCCTTTTTTCTGCATTTTCGGTACAAGTCTGCAGCGGCAATATAGGAGTTGGTACCTGTCAAGAAAAGAATAGGAAACGTTAATAATGATGACTTTACTTCAGCATATTCCTGCTCGTCCCGAATCCCCTGTAGAATTTCAGTAAGGGAAATATCCGGAATCGCGATTTCGTCACTATCTGCGATAAGCTGCTCTATAATCTGATCTTCCCGGCTTCCCGTGCGATTCAGAAATTCGATAAAAGCACTCGTATCAACGAGTATCAATTCTCCGCCTCCTGCTTTGTGCAAGATCACCCTTCCAAAGGCCCGAATGCCGCATCGAAAGAAGCTTCTTTCGCTTTAGTTGCTTGAGCAACTCGCTCAATGCTAAATCCACTACGTCTTTCTTGGTCTTGAGTGCAGTCATCTGTTTTACTTCGTTGATCAATTGATCGTCAAGAACAATATTTGTTCGTACACCCATTTATATCACCTCCATACACATTGAATATACTGAATTTAGTGCATATTTGCAAGTGATTTCCTGATTTTCGAGTTAGACGAAGTGTTAAGACAAGAAGTTAGTTCCTATTCGGCGGGATATTTATGTTTCTATTCCTTTTTTTCCTCCCCTCGTTCAGACTACGCTAAGGCAGAGACGGGAATGGAAGTTACCGATGTTCGTAATATTTGCCCGCGTGGTAAGAACTTCTCACGAGCGGCCCTGCTACGACATGCTTAAATCCCATTTGCACAGCGTCATTGCGAATCGATTCAAATTCTTCGGGATGATAATATTTTTCAACAGGCAGATGACTTTTCCCGGGTTGAAGATACTGGCCGAGGGTCAGGATCGCACATCCGGCGCTTCTAAGGTCCTGGAACACCGAGTGGACTTCCTCAATGCTTTCGCCAAACCCGAGCATGAGCCCGGATTTGGTCACTGCTCCGAGCGCACTGGCACGTGCGAGCAGTTCCAGAGACCGGTGATAATCGGCCTGTGGCCTGACGCGGGAATACCGGGATGGGACGGTTTCAAGATTGTGGTTCAGAACATCGGGACAGGCCTGGAGAACAGTCGCAAGCGCGGGCTCAGAACCCTGAAAATCCGGAATTAAAACCTCTACCCGGCATCCCGGCGCTTGTACGCGAATCAACTCTATCGTAAGCGCAAAAATCGAGGCGCCGCCGTCGGGCAGATCATCCCTGGTCACGGAGGTAATGACGGCATACTTGAGGCCCAGCGCTTCCACGGCACGGGCCACCCGGTTCGGCTCGTCCGGGTCAATTCCCTTTGGCATCCCCTTCGGGACATTGCAGAACCGGCAACCCCGTGTACAGACATTGCCGAGAATAAGGAAGGTCGCGGTGCCTGCGTTCCAGCACTCCGTCTGGTTCGGGCAGGCCGCGCTCTGGCAAACCGTATGGAGCTTATTAGTCCTGACCAGACTCCGGATATCCATCGAACGGTCATTGACGGTAAGCCGGATCTTGAACCACGGAGGGAGACGCGCCTTCCCTGTGTCCCCTTCTTTTTCGCCTGATGCGGTCAACTTCATGCCTTGCTATCCAAAGCGGCCTTGATCACCTGGTCGATCGTGTCGACAAAGATAAAAGTCATTTCCTTCCGCAGTTCTTCGGGAACATCCTCGATATCATTCTTGTTCTTTTCCGGCAGAATAATGGTTTTGATGCCTGCCCGCTTTGCCGCAAGCACTTTTTCCTTTACGCCGCCGATGGGCATGACCTTTCCTCGAAGCGTAATTTCACCGGTCATGGCAAGGTCGTGCTTTACTACTTTCCCGGTCAACATGGAAACGATCGCCGTGGTCATCGTGACCCCTGCCGACGGCCCGTCCTTCGGGATCGCGCCCGCGGGCACGTGAATGTGGATATCGGTCTTTTCAAAAAAATCCTTCTTGATCCCGAAGGTCTCGGCCTGGGAGCGAACGTAGGACAGCGCTGCCTGGGCCGACTCCTTCATGACGTCGCCGAGCTGTCCGGTGAGCGTCAGCTGCTTGTTCCCCGGCATCTGCGTCGCCTCGACGAAGAGGATGTCTCCTCCCGTGGGTGTCCAGGCCAGACCGGTGACCACGCCGGGACGGTCGATCATGATCGCCGTTTCGGCAAAGTATCTCGGACGGCCGAGATAGTCATGGAGTTCTTCGGCTTTCACCGTAATCGGCGTGGGTTTGGCCTCGGCCACGGCTTTGGCCACCTTGCGGCAAACGTTCGCGATCTCCCGTTCGAGGTTCCTGACGCCGGCCTCGCGGGTATAATCCTTGATGATGCCCCGCAGCGTGTCTTCCGGGATCACAATCTCCTCGGGCTTAAGCGCATTGGCCTTGACCTCTTTCGGGATCAGATATTTCTGCGCGATATTCAGTTTTTCCTGCTCCGTATACCCCGGTAAGTGGATGACCTCCATGCGGTCCAAGAGTGGCGGCGGAATAGTCTCGAGCTGGTTCGCCGTGGTAATAAACATGACCTTCGAGAGGTCGAACGGCACGTCAAGATAATTGTCGCGGAAATCCTTGTTCTGTTCCGGATCGAGCACTTCGAGGAGCGCCGACGACGGATCGCCGCGCCAGTCAGAGCCGATCTTGTCCACTTCATCGAGCATGATCACGGGGTCTCTGGTCTCGACACGCTTGATCGCCTGGATGATGCGTCCCGGCATGGCCCCGATATAGGTTCTGCGGTGGCCGCGGATCTCAGCTTCGTCGTGCAGCCCCCCGAATGACTGGCGCATGAACTTTCTTCCCTGGGCGCGGGCGATGGACTGTCCCAGCGACGTTTTCCCCACTCCCGGAGGGCCGACAAAGCACAGGATCGGCTCGCGGGTCCTGACTCCATCCTGGGGCCCTCGTTCATCGCCCAGTTTTTTCACCGCCAGGTATTCCAGGATGCGGTCCTTGACCTTCTCCAGATCGTAGTGGTCTTCATCGAGCGTCTGCTTGGCTTTGGAGATATCAATGGCAATCGCCGTCGTAGTGTTCCAGGGAAGACTGGTCATCCATTCAAGATAGGTGCGGATGACCGAATACTCGGGAGAAGAAGCTGACAGCTTTTCCATCCGTGTCAGTTCGCGCTTGGCCTCTTTGTCCGCTTCGGGCGGCAATTTCGCCTGATCGATTTTTTCCCGCAGGTTCTTGATTTCCGAGCCTTCGTCCGATTCCTCCCCGAGCTCCTTGCGGATGGCGGACAGCTGCTGCCGGAGCAGGTATTCCCGCTCCGCTTTTTGCATCTGGTCCCTCGCCTGGCCTTGGATCTTCCTGCCCAGTTCGAGCACTTCGACCTCCCGGTTCAGGTACTGCATCAGTTTGGTGAGCTTATCGAACACAAGGGGCGTCTCGAGAATGTCCTGGCGCTGCGGCAGGTCCAGGCGGATGTTCGTCGCTATGAGGTAGGCCAGTTGGCGCGGCTCCTCGATGTTGAGGGCGGCCGATGACAGCTCTTCCGGCATGTTCGGCGTCAAAGACACCATTTTCCGGAACATCTCCGAAACGCCGCGCATGAGCCCTTCGAGCTCCACGGATTTATCCAGTTTATCCGGCAAAGACTTGACATGGGCCCTGATGTAGGGATCGGTCTGGGAAAAACCGGAAATACTGATCCGTTCGATCCCCTGGACCAGCACCCGGAGCGTGCCGTCCGGCACCTTGACCATCTGAAGGATCCTTGCCATGGTCCCCACGGTATAGACATCAGACAGTCCGGTAACGTCGATGTCGACTTTCTTCTGGGCCGTGAGCCCCAGTATCTTGTCCCCGACGGTCACCTCATTGATGAGTTTGATCGATTTTTCCTTGCCGATCACCAAGGGATAAACCGTCAGCGGGTATACGACCGTGTCCTTCAGCGGCAAAAGAGGCAGTTCCGCGGGCACGGGTGGAATTTTTTCCGTATCGATGTCGATTTTCTGATTGATCTCCATGAATGGACTCCTGGTCTGTTTTTTTAATAATTTCGTCAATAAGTCGGCAATTTTCAATTCATTATCCTTACCGCTTAATCAAGCTTGCGAAGCGTGATCTTGAGCAGACCGTTCTTGTATTCGGCCTTCACGTTATCGTGGTCCACGGGAGCGTGGATTGCGATCTCGGACCGGAAGTCGCCGTACTTGATCCCCAGCTGATGGCAGGCATTCATGTCAGCGAGCGCCGCCTGCTCTCTCCTCCCCTCAACAATGAGAAGATCGCTGAACAACGTCACGGTCATGTCGTCTTCGGTCACTCCCGCAAGCTCGATCACAACGATGATTTC
>JAJYKN010000421.1 GCA_021788515.1 Nitrospirota bacterium
AGCGCCAGCAAACAGATCAATATATACGCGGGCATTCCATTTGTTTTTCATTGACGACGCAAACATCGTTGCATAATTCCAAACAAGTCGATATTTTTGTTCTGCCCATGCTCCGACCTCTGGTGTTATAAGTCCGTCATCTTCAAGGCTCGGAAGTTTTTCTATCATCGCTTGCCCTTCATCGTCATAGAGAACTCATGCCCGTTTCCACTTTTAATCCGCCTGCCTTCGTAAGAACGTGGGCTTGTCCAGGTCCTCGCTGTCGATACCGAGCACCTCGTTCTTGAAGTCAAAAGCTTCCTGCTTTTTCTTCGGCCGTTCCGTGACCTTCATGAAGTCCTTCAGGCTCACCGGCCGCTTTACCCGTTCCCGGATGCCTTCCTCGTCGAACCCCGTTGCAATCACCGTGACCATGATCTCTTCGCTCATCACGGGATCGATCACCACCCCCACGATGATATTCGCCGAGGGGTCCGCCTCTTCCTTGATGATCGCCGACGCCTCGTTGAACTCGTAAATGCCCATGTCTTCGCCGCCGGTGACGTTGATCAGCACCGCCCGTGCGCCCTTGATGGAGCCGTCTTCGAGCAGCGGGCTCGCAATGGCCTTCTGCGCCGCATCGGTCGCCCGTCCCTCCCCGCGCCCGACGCCGGTCCCCATGACCGCCCTGCCGCGGTTCGCCATCACGGTCTTCACATCGGCAAAATCCACGTTCATGTAGCCGTGCTTCATGACCACGTCGGAAATGCCCTTGACCGCCTGGGCCAGCACGCCGTCGGCGAGCTTGAAGGACTGCAGGAGCGTGGTCTTTTTTTCCGCCAGGTTCAGGAGCCGTTCATTCGGGATCACGATGAGCGCGTCCACGTTCTTTTTGAGTTCGGCGATCCCTTCTTCGGCTTTGTGCTTTCTCGTTTCTCCTTCGAAGCTGAAGGGCTTCGTGACCACGCCCACGGCAAGGGCGCCCGTTTCGCGGGCCAGGCTTGCGATCACCGGGGCCGCCCCCGTGCCCGTGCCGCCTCCCATGCCCGCGGTGATGAAGACCATGTCGGCGCCGGCGATGGCCGCCTTGATCTTCTCGGCGTCCTCAAGCGCGGCATTCCGTCCGATCTCGGGATTGGCTCCCGCCCCCCGGCCGCAGGTAAGCTTGGAGCCGATCTGCAGCTTGATCGGCGCCCGCGTGAGTTCCAGGGCCTGCATGTCGGTGTTCGCGACGATGAACTGAACGCCTTTGATGTCCGATTGGACCATGGTGCTCACGGCATTGCTGCCGCCGCCTCCCACGCCGATCACTTTGATAACGGCAGGCAGCCTCTCCTCCTCTTCAAACTGGAACATCGCGTTTGTCCTCCTCTCCGCCTGTGCCTCCTGTGCGTCGCTTTCGTTCCTTGTATCGCTTTCGTTCTTTATGCCGCCTTCAGCGCCCGCGACAAATTCCATGATATCCTGGAACCCGAATTCAAGATTGTCGTCCATAAACCCTCCCGGGTAATTGCGGATTGCGAATTTTGGATTACGGAGAGAACCGAAGATCGAAAATTCGTTGAACTGTCGGTTTCTAATCCGCATTCCGCAATTCGCAATTCGGAATAATTAAATGTATTCTCCCAGCCACTTCCAAAACCGATTGATCGATCCGCCGGACCGGAACTTCCGCGGCGCTTCCTGCAGGTTTTCTGCGCCGTAGAGCACGAGGCCCACGCCGGTTGCATAAATGGGGCTGTTGACCACGTCCATGAGACCGCCGATGTTCCGCGGCGCTCCGCGCCGGATCGGCAGTCACAGGTACCGCTCCGCCGCGTCCTGGGCGCCTTCCATGAGCGCGGTGCCGCCGGTCAGAACGACGCCCGATGCGAACATGTCTTCGAAACCTGTTTTCTTCAGCCGCTGCTGCACCATGCCGAACAACTCTTCCATGCGGGGCTCGATGATCTCGCACAGGATCTGGCGCGACAGCAGACGGGGCGGCCTGCCTCCCACGCTCGGGACATCGAGCGTTTCCTCATGCTTCACGAGCGACGAGAGGGCGCAGCCGTGCTTGATCTTGATCTTCTCCGCTTCCGATGCCGGGGTGCGGAGGCCGATGGCGATGTCGTTCGTCAGGTGGTTCCCGCCGATGGGCAGCACCTCGGTGTGCCACAGGCTTCCCTCGAGAAAGAACGCCAGGTCCGTGGTCCCGCCCCCGATGTCGACGACCACCACGCCCAGCTCCTGCTCTTCGGTCGTAAGCACGGCCCGGGAGGATGCCAGGGGCTGGAGCACCAGGTCGCTCACGTGCAGCCCGGCGCGGGAGCAGCTCTTCACGATGTTCTGGATGGCAGTTACGGCGCCGGTAATGATGTGCACCTTGACGTCGAGCCGGGTGCCCGACATGCCGTGCGGGTCCTTAATGCCGTCCTGGTCGTCGATGATGAATTCCTGGGGGAGCACATGGAGGATCTGCTGGTCCATGGGGATGTTTACCGCCCGGGCGCCGTCGATCGCCCGCGCCACGTCCGCGGGCCCCACCTCCCGGTTTTTGATCGCCGCCACACCGCGTGAGTTGATGCCTTTGATATGTCCGCCGGAGATGCCGACATAGACCGACCCGATC
>JAJYKN010000422.1 GCA_021788515.1 Nitrospirota bacterium
GTCCGGTGCATAGATAAAAGGACCCACAAAGTGATCTGGCAGGACCCGAACTTCACCTACTGGAAAGTCTACGAGCTATCCAATAATGTGCTGAACCCCCAGCCTCTAATCGGCTTTGAAAACAGAGAGAACGCGCTTACCTATATCGCCGGGTACACGGCCAGGGTCATTCATGACACATTTCTGAGCAATTTCTGATGGACACTGAAGAATTTCGAAAAGCGCTGCGCGCCGGAAAAATCGAGCCGGTCTATCTTTTCCTCGGCCCCTCCACCTTTCTTATGGGGGAGGCCTGGAACAAGCTGCTTTCGGCTCTTCTGCCAAAGGCCGGCGGACGTTTCAACGGCGAGCGGCTTCAGGCGAAGGAAACCGAGCCTGCGGACCTTATCGCGCGGCTGGCCGTCGTTCCCATGTTCGGCGGACGAAGGGCGATCATGGTGGATAACGTCGAGGCATGGGGAAAAGGACCGCTTTCGGCTGTCGAGGCTTTTGTGCGACGAATCCCTGCCTCGGCCTGCCTCGTGATGACCGCATCGAGCAGGAAAAGCATCGAAGGACTCGCCAAAGCGGTCGAAGCCAAAGGCAAGGTCATCCTGTTTCGATCTCCCGGCGAGAGGGAAGCCCCGCGCTGGCTGGTCGAAAGAGCAAGACAGATGGGAAAAACCCTTTCCAACAGGGCGGCGTTTTTGCTGGTTGAAACTTCGGGGACCGATTTGCAAACCCTTGCCTCGGAGTTGGACAAGATCTGCACGTTCGCAGGCGAGAGGGACCGGATCGAACCTGAAGACATCCTTGAAGCCGCAGGCCCACACAGGACCTTTTCAGCCTTCGACCTTCTCGATCACATCAAGGGGGGGCAGGCGGACAAGGCCCTCGCATCCCTGCGAAGCCTGGTCCTCTCCGGTGAACTCCCCCTTAAAATTCTCTCAACTCTTGCCTGGCAGATTCGCATCGTATGGCAGGTCAAAGACGGTCTGCGGCAGGGCATACCCGAATCCCAACTGGCCAAACGGATCGGAGCGCACCCTTTCGTAGTCAAAAAGGCGAGCGAACAGGCCGGCCGCTTCTCGGATGCTTACCTTTACAGGGTCATAGAAGCTGTCGGCCAGACCGATATCGCGATAAAAAGCACGGGAACTTCCCCCGAGCTGTTGCTCGAAGACCTGGTGCTCAACCTGACCTCGCCCGATGTGGGGCAGGAAACTACAGAGCGTTGACCCTTCGAGTGAGGCGCGAGATTTTCCGTGAAGCAGTATTCTTATGAATGACGCCTCTGGAAGCCGCCACGGCAATCACTGAAACAGCCTTTTTCAATTCTTCGGCGGCCTTTTCGGGCGCCTTGCCGGCCAGGGCTTCATCGAGGCCCCTTATAACGTTTTTCATCCTGGTCTTGCAGGAGCGGTTTCTCACCCGGCGCTCCTCGCTTTGCCTTGCCCTTTTGATCGCTGACTTATGGTTCGCCAATCCAAACCTCCTTGAAATTCACGGCCTGAATACTATTGTTTCCTTAATCAAACAAAAGACTGTTTTTATACCTCATGAAGGCGCGATGTCAAGTCGAGATTCGATTTCTTGCTCCGATCTGCGGCGCCGCACGCCCTGGTTCGTCATCAGATATCCCGGCCCTCACCTCGTCCTGGAATTTCTTCAACTCCTCGCCGTCAATGGTTTCCTTCTCGAGCAGTATCCTGGCCAGCTTCTCGAGCATTTCCCGCTGCTCGGTAAGGATTTTCCTCACCTCCCTGTGTATCTCCTCGATCATACTCACCATCTCTTCATCGATCTGCTGGGCGGTCTTCTCGCTGTACTCTCTTTCCCTCGGGACAAAACCAAGATCGAGGTGCGCGGAACGCGTTTCCCGCACGTAGGTTAAAGGCCCCAGCTTTTCGCTCATTCCGTATTCCATTATCATGCGCCGCGCGATATCGGTTGCGCGCTGCAGATCGTTTTGCGCGCCGGTCGAAATGTCGCTGAAGATGATCTCCTCGGCAACCCTGCCGCCGAGCAGCACCTTGAGCCTGGCAAGAAGCTCTTCGCGCGTCATGAGATATCTGTCTTCGGTCGGAAGCTGCTGAGTATACCCAAGGGCGGCGATGCCGCGCGGAATAATGGAGATTTTACTGACAGGGTCCGTATTGGAAAGGCTCATCGCCACCAGTGCGTGGCCGGATTCATGATAGGCCACTATTTCCTTTTCCTTGGGGTTCATGGCCCTGTTTCTTTTTTCAAGTCCTCCGATGATCCTGTCGGCAGCCTCTTGAAAGTCGGCCATCGTCACCTGTTCCCGGTTGCGCCTCGCTGCAATCAGGGCCGCTTCATTGATGAGATTGGCCAGATCGGCTCCCACAAATCCCGGCGTCATGGCGGCGATTTTCTTTAAATCGACGTCCGGACCCAGTTTGACCTGTTGCGCATGTACGTTCAAAATGGCTTCCCTGCCCCTGATATCCGGCCTGTCGATGGCTACGTGCCGATCAAAACGGCCGGGCCGCAGCAGCGCCGGATCCAAAATCTCCGGACGGTTCGTTGCGGCCATTATGATTACTCCTGCCCTGGGGTCGAAGCCATCCATCTCGACCAGGAGCT
>JAJYKN010000423.1 GCA_021788515.1 Nitrospirota bacterium
GCCTTGACCGAGTGCTAATTGTCTGATATACTAATTAAACATTACTTCACAGAAAGGAGTTGAGCACATGAGCGTCAAATTTAAACCATTGAAGGACAGAGTGTTCGTAAGCTACACAGCAGAGTTGGAGAAGACCGCAGGAGGTTTATACATCCCCGACACTGCCAAGGAAAAACCGCAGAGCGGAAAAGTTGAGGCCGTGGGCGACGATGTGAAATCCCTGAAGGTAGGCGACAAGATCCTCTTCGACCGCTACTCCGGTTCCAAGATCAGTCTCGACAACGTCGAGTATCTCATCGTAAAAGAAGAGGACGTGCTCGGTGTCCTGAGCTAAATCCCTGAAGGTTCCCGCAAGGAACACATTATCAACGTACTGAATTCCTAGGAGGAAAAAGATATGGCAAAGCAGCTGATGTTTGACCAGGATGCACGTGCGGCGATCCTGAAGGGCGTAAACGTCCTTACCGACGCCGTGAAAGCGACGCTCGGCCCCAAGGGCCGCAACGTCATGATCGACAAGAAATTCGGCGCACCGACCATCACCAAGGATGGCGTGTCCGTGGCAAAGGAAGTGGAGCTGAAGGACCCTTATGAAAACATGGGCGCCCAGCTCGTACGTGAAGTGGCAAGCAAGACCTCGGACGTGGCCGGCGACGGCACCACAACCGCCACGGTCCTGGCCCAGGCCATCTACCGCGAGGGCATGAAGAACGTGACCGCAGGCGCCAACCCCATGGACCTGAAGCGCGGCATCGAGAAGGCCGTGGAAGCGCTCACCGCGAACCTCAAGAAGATGACGAAGCTGATCGTCGACAAGAAAGAGATCGCCCCGGTCGGCAGCATCTCCGCGAACAGCGACACGACCATCGGCGATTTGATCGCCGAGGCCGTTGACAAGGTCGGCAAGGACGGCGTCATCACCGTTGAAGAAGCCAAGAGCATGACCACCAGCCTCGACGTGGTCGAAGGCATGCAGTTCGACCGCGGCTACATCAGCCCCTACTTCGTGACCAATGCAGAGAAGATGGAAGCCGTTCTCGAGAACGCCTACATCCTCCTGTCCGAAAAGAAGATCTCCAGCATGAAGGACCTGCTCCCGATCCTCGAGCAGACCGCAAAGATGGGCGCGCCCATGGTGATCATCGCCGAGGACGTCGAGGGCGAGGCCCTGGCCACCCTGGTGGTGAACAAGCTCCGCGGAACGCTCCAGATCTGCGCAGTGAAGGCCCCCGGCTTCGGCGATCGCCGCAAGGCAATGCTCGAAGACCTCGCAATCCTGACCGGCGGCCAGGTGATTTCCGAAGACCTCGGCATCAAGCTCGAGAACGTGAAGATCACGGACCTCGGCCGGGCCAAGAAGATCACCGTAGACAAGGACAACACCACGGTCGTTGAGGGCGCAGGCAAGACCGAAGCGATCCAGGGCCGGGTGAAGATGATCAAGGCGCAGATCGGCGAGACCACTTCCGATTACGACAAAGAGAAACTCCAGGAGCGGCTCGCCAAGATCGTGGGCGGCGTTGCGGTCATCAACGTAGGCGCATCGACCGAAACGGAAATGAAGGAAAAGAAGGCCCGTGTCGAGGATGCGCTCCATGCGACCCGCGCGGCCATGGAAGAAGGCATTGTTGCAGGCGGCGGTGTTGCACTGCTCCGCTGCATCCCGGTGCTTGACAAACTGAAGCTCTCCGGCGACGAGCAGATCGGCGTGAACATCATCAAGAAGGCGCTCGAAGAACCGATCCGCCAGATCGTGAACAACGCCGGCCTCGAGCCGTCGGTTATCGTCGACAAAGTCAGGACGTCCGACAAGCCGAACTACGGCTTCGATGCACAGAAGGAAGAGTACGTGGATATGCTTCAGGCCGGCATCATCGACCCGACCAAGGTCACGCGCTCCGCGCTCCAGAACGCCTCCTCCGTGGCATCTTTGATGCTCACGACGGAAGTCATGATCACCGACCTGCCCGAAGAAAAGGGCGGCGGAATGCCCGGCGGCGGAATGCCTGGCGGCATGGGCGGCATGGGCGGCATGGGCGGAATGTACTAAGAGAAAAAAGTTTCCTTTCACGATGGAATGCACAACGGCCGGAGGGATTTATCTCTCCGGCTTTTTTTATTTCGTCGATAGCTATTCCTGATGGTATATTTCGCCTCTTTCTTGTCGCCCCGGCATGACGTTAGCCGGGGTCAGAGGTTCTGAATCGAAAATTCCCTGGATTTCGGCTTGAAACATGCCGGAATGACAGCGCTGAACCATTAACAACTAAGTGTACGGAGCATTAGAAAGTTTTATGTGTTGACAATGATGACAAGCTTCGTTAATATTAAGACAGATGTCATAGGGGAGGTGTTGTATGCCTGCGGCGAAAACGGTGAAAAAAGCATGCGAAGTTGAAACTTCAAAAATATTCCCAAAGCTCTTTCATAAAGAGCTTACCTCTGAAATGGATGTTATCGAGATGAGTAAACTGGGAGTTACCAAAAGATCTCTCATTTCTTTTGGAGATTGTTTCGGCTTCACACCGGACAGACTTGCTTATATGTTGCCGATTACACTTCGTACTATTCAGAGATATAAGAA
>JAJYKN010000424.1 GCA_021788515.1 Nitrospirota bacterium
CTTGTAGCGAGCCCCTTTATCTGGCTGTTTGGAATGTACGCGTCAATCCTGTTTTTGTTCCGCAGGAGCAAGCAAACTCTCTTCTTAAGCCTCACCTCGTTGCCGATCATATTCTTTTTCGCCTATTCCTCGCTGAAACATACCGCCGAGGCCAATTGGCCCGCCTGCGCTTATTTTTCCTTCAGCATACTGGTGAGCTACTATCTTTTCGCCGGAGGGAAAATAAAAAAATACCTCTGGAGCCTTGCCGTTCTTTTCAGCCTCATCTTCTCTTTGACCGCAATGCTCCATACCCGGTTCGGCATTCTCCCTCTTGAAAAGATATCCGAAGACGCGGCTCAAGCGGACTCGACCCGGTTTTTCTACGGGTGGAGGGAACTCGGCCAGGAACTGGAAAAAGATCCGTCAATAAAATTTGCGATCGCGGGATCGCACCAGGTGGGGGCGGAGATAAGCTACTATACAAAAGAACGGATATTCGCGTATGTTGACTATAATGCCAAGGTGAGCCAATTCAACCTGTGGCCGTTCCCTGACGAGTTGCGGGATAAAAACGGCGTAATCGTATACGTGGAGGGAAACACGCCGCTTCCCGTCTCTGACTACTTCGTGTCAACGGGGACCTCCTCTCAACTTACGGTGCGAAGGGATGGTGCTGTGGTGCGGACCTACATCATCGTACACGGAACAGGGTACAAGTACCCGCCGTCGCCGATGCTGTCGCAGTAAGCGTCTGATGCGGCCTTATCTTAAGTCCGTCACCCTGAACGGAGTGAAGGGTCTTGGAACGGTCGGAAATACGAGATTCTTCGCGAAGTTTATCTTGAACTACGCGAAGGATCCGGGATGACAACTTCGGGAAAGAGATCTGTGACGCACTGCACCAGCGTAAGGATCTCTTAACCATCCGTTCTACCGCCCTACCCTGATCTTCCCCGGATCTCCCGAAGCAACCTTTCCGATCACGGCCCTCGTCCCGACGCCCCGCGCGGCAAGTCCTGACAAGAACGAATCAAGTTTGTCCGCTGCAACCGCGATCAAAAGCCCTCCTGATGTTTGCGCGTCGGCAAGGATGAGCTTCTCTTCCTCGGTGATCCCCTCGCCCCAACTTACCTTGTCGCTCACGTAGCTCAGGTTCGCTCGCGAGCCGCCGGGAACGCTGAACTTTGCAAGTGCCTGCACGCCCTCGATAACCGGGATGTGCGACAGCGAGAGCTCCGCGCTCACACAGCTCGTGTGCAGCATTTCATGCAAATGGCCGAGCAGACCGAACCCGGTTATGTCCGTAGCCCCTTTGACCCCGGCCTCGACCATGGCGTCTGACGCGGCTTTGTTCAGCGTTTTCATGTGACCCGTCGCCGTTGCGATCATGGTCTCCGAAGCCCCGCCCCGTTTGATGGCCGTGGAGATGATGCCGATGCCGAGCGGCTTGGTCAGGACGAGCATATCGCCGGCCCGGGCGCCGCTCTTGAGTATGATTTTCCCCGGATGCACGATGCCCGTGACGGCCATGCCGTACTTCGGTTCCTTATCGTCGATGGAGTGGCCGCCGATAATGACCACGCCGGCTTCCTGCGCCTTTTCCGCTCCGCCGCGCATAATATCGCCGAGCAGTTCCAAAGGTCCATCCTTCGGGAACGCCACGAGATTCAAGGCCGTCAGCGGCTTTGCCCCCATGGCATAGATGTCGGAAAGCGCATTCGTCGCGGCGATCGCTCCAAAATCACTTGCGTTGTCGACGATGGGCGTGAAAAAATCCACGGTCTGAACAATCGCGATCTCGTCGCTCAGCTGATAGACCCCGGCGTCGTCTTCCAGTCCCACAAGAACGCGCGGGTCCGTAACCTTCGGCAGGGTCTTGAGAATCTGGTCCAAAACCTTTGGACCCAGTTTGCAGGCTCAGCCGGAACCGTGGCTGAGCAATGTCAGTTTGAGTTGTCCCGTGTTTTCCTTGTTTTTCGCCATACCAGTCACCTCCGGCACCTGCAACTGACTTAACAATACCTTGACTTCCACACTCCGTCAAATTGCAAATACCTATCATGAATGAATTGAAACATCGGGATACTCTATACTATATACCATTTTCACGTCCTCATTGATGGCTCCTGCCAACACTCGATTGGAATGATTCTTGACTTCTCCTTTCACCCTGCTATATTTATATAAATTGAAAATTCCCTCATTTATGCAGCAATGCATCCTCATGAGACTCCGGACAAGAAAGCTTTAAAATAAATTTTCGAAGGGGCGGAGAATATGCCATCAATAAAGAACTATTTCCCCCTGCTGGTCGGTGCAGCGTTCATCATTTTCGCGGGAGCAGGGTGCAGCAGCACCAACAACCAGTCCCTGATCAACCCGGATACGGGAAAACATGCGGGCAACTGGTACACGGCTCACCGCGCCGCATTTCTCGCTGATCAGTCACTCTGTGTCGAGTGCCACGGAACAGACCTCCACGGCGGCATGTCCGGGGTTAGTTGTTTTTCAGCAGCCTTCAACGGATTGACCTGCCATGCAAATGGGCCGTCAGGCCACCCCGCAGGCTGGTCCGACCCGACTTCACACGGCAT
>JAJYKN010000425.1 GCA_021788515.1 Nitrospirota bacterium
AGGACGTTCGGCTGCCGATAGCGATCAACATGGACGGGTTCATTATCAGCCACTCGATAGAAAGCATGACGTTCATCCCCGATGCTGAAGTAAAAAAATTTGTGGGCGACTACATCGCGATCGATCCCCTCCTCGACATCGATCACCCCAAGAGCATCGGCGCGCTGGTGCTGCCGGACTACTACATGGAGCACAAACGGGCCCAGCACGAAGCGATGCTGAATGCAAAGAAGGTCATTTCCGATGTTTCCGCAGAGTTCGCCAAGCTTTTTGGCCGCAAATACGATCTTTTCGAATCCTACCGGCTCGAAGATGCGGAGGTGGTTCTTGTTGCGCTCAACTCCGCGGCGGGTACGATCAAAGACGAGGTTGACCGCTATCGCGAAAAGGGCGTGAAGGCCGGCTTGCTCAAGCCCCGTGTGTTCAGACCCTTCCCGTACGAAGAAGTCGGCGCTGCTCTCAAGAACGCCAAGGCTGTCTGCGTCATGGACCGCGCCGATTCCTACGGCGGCTACGGTCCGCTCTTCATGGAGATCGCGTCGGCTGTACAGCCCCATCGCGGGCCCGTGCTGTTCAACAAGGTCTACGGTTTGGGCGGCAGGGACCTGATGCCTCTTGACGTTGACCAGCTGATCGATGAAACGATTGAGGTCGCCAAGACAGGCAAGGCGAAAATGATGAAAGAGTATATTACGGTCCGAAACTGAAAATAACTTCCCATTCGATATTCTCAGGATATCGCCTATAGGAGAACATAATGAGTACACCGACACAGCAAAATCCCCTGACCCTGAAAGCATTGACGCACAAGCCGGTTCATCTTACCGGCGGCCACCGGATGTGTTCCGGTTGCGGCGCCCCGACGATCGTTCGGCAGGTCCTGATGGCCATTGACGAACCGGTGGTCATCGCGAACGCAACGGGCTGTCTCGAAGTTTCGACCTGCCTGTTCCCGTATACGGCGTGGCAGGTGCCGTGGATGCACAGCGCCTTTGAGAACGCGGCTGCCACGGCTTCCGGGATCGAAACCATGTACCGTTCGCTTCGGAAACAGGGAAAGCTCAAGAAGGAGATGAAGTTCATCGCTTTCGGGGGCGACGGCGGCACCTATGACATCGGTTTCCAGGCGCTCTCGGGCGCCATGGAGCGAGGCCATCAGCTGCTCTATATTTGCTACGACAACGGTGCGTACATGAACACCGGCATCCAGCGCTCAAGCGCCACGCCGTTCGGCGCGGATACGACCACCCAGCCGGTGGGGTCCAAGATCCAGGGAAAAACGCAGCGCCGGAAGGACCTTACCCGCATTATGGCAGCGCACAACGTGGCCTATGCTGCTCAGGCGTCGCCTCACAACTGGAAAGACCTCATGACCAAGGTACGAAAAGCCCTGGCCACGAACGGTCCGGCGTATATGGGCGTCGTCTCTCCCTGCAACCGGGGCTGGAGGTCGCAGACGAACGACTCGATCCTGCTTTCGCGGCTTGCGGTTGATACCTGTTATTGGCCGCTCTATGAAGTGCAGGACGGAAAGTGGACCATCAACTACGATCCCAAGGACAGGAAAAAACCGATTACTGAATGGCTCAAGCCCCAGGGCCGGTTCAAGCATCTCTTTGCGCCCGGCAACGAGGCATTACTCGCCCGGTTCCAGGAGCTTGTTGACCAGGACTGGGAGAGCCTCAAGAAACTCCAGGAGATGTCCAAGAGTTAGGTTGTTATTGCCGCACGAGGCCAAGATCATAGCCGGGAGGGACGTCTTCCCGGCTATTTTACTTACAGGATGGTTTCAAAAAAAACCTTGAAATCTGCAAGTCAGTGTGGTTTAATAACCCCGTAGCGCTCAAGCCGCGCAAATTCAAGAAGGAGATGCAGATATGCTGGGTTCCGACTTGGTAATGTATGATGAAGAATTCAAGCTGATAGACGCGGAACTTCAGCGCCTTCTGCAGCAGGCGAACGCAAAAGTCGTGTTCCTGGTGGACAAGAACGGCCAGCTCATAGCGGCCACCGGCGAGACGGAAAACCTCGACACCACGTCGCTTGCGTCGCTCACCGCCGGCAATATCGCAGCCACGGGCGGCATGGCCAAACTCCTGGGGGAAAAGGAATTCTCGATCCTGTTCCATGAGGGCGCGCGGGACAATATCCATATCTCCATCATCGGGCAACGTGTGATCCTGGTGGTGATCTTCGATCAGCGGTCGTCGCTCGGCCTTGTCCGGCTTCGGGTAAAAAAGAGCGCGGAAACCCTCGGGAGCATTTTCAGTCAGCTCCTGCAGAAGGTGGAAACAGAAAAGGGTTCGGGCAAGAGCGCTGATTCTCCCTTCGCAGAAATAACGGACGAAGATATTGATAAACTCTTCGGATAGCCCAGCCGCGATCATCCCTGAAAGCAGGTAGGAGAGGAATTACCGTCTCATGTCCTTTATCAATTATTCGTCGAGAGAGATAAACTGCAAGATCGTCTTTTACGGGCCCGGGCTCTGCGGCAAGACGACCAACCTGCAGTGGATTTACAAAAAGACGAATCCGGACAGCAAGGGCAAGATGATCTCGCTGGCTACG
>JAJYKN010000426.1 GCA_021788515.1 Nitrospirota bacterium
AGTACCTGGTCCCCTTCGAGGTGGCGTCCATCATTCTGCTGGTTGGACTGGTGGGAGCGGTGATGCTGGCGAAGAAGAGGGCAAGTGATTAAAGTAGGCTGTTTCTCGTTTAGAATTCGGCGTTCACGGCAGCGATTTGTAATATTCGGAATGGAGGTTGTATGATTCCCTTGTCCTGGTATATCATCCTGAGCGCAGCTCTGTTCACGATCGGCATCGTTGGTGTGCTTTCGCGACGCAACATCTTCATTATCCTGATGTCCATCGAACTCATGCTGAACGCGGCAAACATCAACCTTGTCGCTTTTTCTCATTACTCGCAGACGCTTACCGGCCAGATCTTCGTGATGTTCGTTATCACGGTGGCTGCTGCCGAGGCGGCGGTGGCGCTCGCGATTATTATTCTCCTTTCGCGAAACCGCGGAAGCATCTATGTGGATGAGTTTAACATCATGAAGGGCTGAAGCCCGGCTCGATCCTTTTTTTGAAGAATTTTATTTATTATTGTAGACCGAGGTGCACGACATGCTCACATACGCACTTATACCGCTTTTGCCGTTTCTCGCCTTTCTGATCGCGGGACTGCTCGGGAAATTCCTGAAGGAAAAGGCGGCCTACGTTTCCATTGCCGGCGTGGTCGGGGCATTTGTCCTTTCCGTCATGGCCTTTTTCGACGTGCTCGACGGCGCCAAGCTGAACGAGAATTTTTACTCCTGGATCTCGGTCGGCACCTTCTCCGTAAACGTCGGCTTCCAGATCGACCAGCTCACCGTGGTCATGCTCCTGGTCGTGACGACGCTCAGTTCGCTCATTCATATCTATTCCGTGGGCTACATGCACGGCGACAAGGGATACCCCCGGTTTTTTTCGTATTTGTCGCTCTTCACCTTCTTCATGCTTGTTCTGGTGATGGCAAACAACTTTCTGGTCATGTTCGTGGGATGGGAAGGCGTGGGCCTGTGCTCCTACCTCTTGATCGGGTTCTGGTATGAAAAGAAATCCGCAGCCGACGCGGGGGTCAAAGCCTTCGTCGTGAACCGTGTGGGTGACTTCGGGTTTGTACTCGGCGTGCTGCTCATTTTCCTTACCTGCGGCACCCTTGACTTTTCCGAGGTCTTTGCAACGATGGGCACGTCGGTCACGGACGTGACCTATCACCTCTTCGGCGGCGACATCAGCGTAGTTACCCTGATCGCACTCCTCTTGTTCCTGGGCGCGACCGGCAAGTCCGCACAGCTTCCGCTCTATGTCTGGCTGCCCGACGCCATGGAAGGCCCGACGCCGGTCAGCGCGTTGATCCACGCGGCGACCATGGTGACTGCGGGCGTGTTCATGGTGGCGCGCTGCGCACCGATCTTCTCGCTCTCCGAGACCGCGATGAACACCGTGGCGATCGTCGGAGGCCTGACGGCCGTCTTTGCCGCGACCATCGGCCTCGTCCAGAACGACATCAAGCGCGTGATAGCCTACTCCACCATCAGCCAACTGGGGTACATGTTCCTTGCTCTCGGTGTGGGAGCATTCTCCGCAGGCATCTTCCATCTTATGACGCATGCATTTTTCAAGGGGCTCCTGTTCCTCGCCTCGGGCAGCGTGATTCATGCCCTCTCGGGAGAACAGGACATGCGCAAAATGGGAGCTCTCAAATCTAAAATCAAGATTACGCATATCGTTTTTATCATCGGTTCACTCGCTCTTGCCGGCATATTTCCCTTCGCAGGCTTCTTCAGCAAGGACGAGATCCTGTGGAGTGCCTATAACGCGTCGTCCGTGGGCCGGTTGCTCTGGGTGCTTGGCGTCATTGCCGCGTTCATGACGGCGTTTTACTCTTTCCGTCTGATCTACCTTACTTTTTACGGCAAGTCCCGGTTGGACCGCAAGGTGGAGCACCACGTGCATGAGTCTCCGAAAGTGATGACGATTCCGCTTATGATCCTTGCGTTCTTCTCCGCGGTCATCGGCTGGATCGGCATACCGGGCGCGATTATTTCTCATGCAAACCTCTTCGGTGATTTTCTTGCGCCGATCTTCCCTCAGGTGGAACACGCGGCTGCAGCGGAAAGCCACTGGCTCGAACTCGGGCTTATGGTGTTCTCCGTGGCTGTGGCCGCAGGCGGTATCCGGCTCGCATATATGCTCTATGTCAAGAATACGTCCATTCCGGACAAGCTTGCAGCGAAGTTTGCCGGTACGTACAACCTGCTTTTGAATAAGTACAAGGTTGACGAGATTTATAATTATATCTTTGTCGACGGTCTGGTCCACAAACTCGCTAAGGTTCTGTACACCATCGGGGATGTGAAGATCGTGGACGGCGCGGTGAACGGGATCGCCCAACTTATCGGCGGAGCGAGCCAAAGCGGGAAAAAGATGCAATCCGGGTATGTGCAGCAGTATGCCTTTACCATGGGGCTCGGCCTCGTGGTTCTGGTGGGGCTGTATTATATAATGATAAATTAAAAGTTCAAAGCTCAGAACTCTGTTCCCTGAACTCTGAACCAACGAGGAGCCTTATCCATGCTCGAATTAAAACTCAATCAGCTCGATTTCCCGCTGCTGAGCCTTTT
>JAJYKN010000427.1 GCA_021788515.1 Nitrospirota bacterium
CAGAAACAGCTCCTGCAACGGTTCAAGGATCAGGTTCAGAAAATCCGTCATGGCGCACCTCCGAAGATTATTTCCAGCTTGCTACAAGGTATCCCTTGTTCTTTTCAAATTCCAGGCACAGTTTTTCGATTTCGGCTTCAGCCTCCTGCTGGCCCATCTGTTCCACTTCGAGGACGAACGAGGCGGTCTTTCCGAGGTAGAGCGGCGTCAGGGACTTTATGAGGTGCTCGGCCGGCAGTTTCTTCACGTGGAAAGCGATGGCATAGTCGTAGATGACCCGCGTCCACAGCTCGCAGGGGAAGCGGAACTCCCGGTCCCCAAGCGAACCGATCCGTTCCACCTCCCTGAAATCGCCTCTCCCGAGGATCGCTGTCCAGATCTCCTCGAGATTGGTGAGACCTTGCCTGAAGAGGTTCAGCATCCGCCCGGTATTCACATTGACCTGTTCGAGCCCGACCGTGTATTCAAAACCGAAAGCCGGAACCGGTTCCGACCCTTGGACCGTTTTCCAGACCTGATCATAGGCCTCCATGAGCTCGAACGTCGCCCCGACAACCTGGTAGAGCATGGCGGAGAGGTCCCCTGACGGGTCCTTCGCGTCGTGGATCTTGGCGCCGAGAAACGACTGGGTCACTTTGAACTGGTTTGAGATCGCTGTCGTGGTCATCCAGATGTCGATGCCGAACCGGGCAACGTCGGTTTGCCAGACGTCCTTGGTCAAATAAAACTTGGCGAGCTTTCCCGAGAAGCCGAAGTCGCCGCCGATGGGCTGGCGCACCCGCTTGCCGTAGAGCGCTCTCGTGAGCGGATAGACGATGCTGTTGGTGATGGTCCCGTCGTATTTGTGGCGGTGGTACAGGGGGGCGACGTAATCGAAGCCATCGTCGAGCACCGGCTTCACGAGAAGCTCGATCCATTCGGGAGTGATGCTCCGGAGGTCCGAATCGACGACAACGCAGGCCTTTGCGTCCAATGCTTCAGCGACCTCGAAGATGGTGCGAAAAGCGCTTCCCTTGCCCGGGAGACCGGAATAGGGAGTTGCGATCCTGAACAAAGGCTCCACGCGGTGGTGCAGAAGGATGGAAGAGTAATCCTCGATGCTCGTTTCTTTCACCACCTCGAGGGTCTTGTCCGTTGAACCGCCGTCGGAATTGACCAGCACGCTCTTCCGGTCCGGAAAATATTTTGCCAGACCTGCCTGGACCGCGCGCACCACGTGGCCGATTGTCCGGGCGTTATTGAAGCTCGGGATGCCGACGACGATGTCGGCGGTTTTTATCAGGTCGAGCTGCTCCTGCACTTCTTTTCTGAAGGTAACGGTTTTCATCGGGATAGCGATTGTCCGCTGACCCGGGCAATATGCTGCCGGAGTTCGTTCAGCGTACGCGCGCGTCTGCCCGTGGACGTAAGCAGGGTTATGCACTGCTTGAACTCAAAGGTCCCGCTCATGGCGTATCCTCCTTTTCCCGCCTGAGGTGCACGGTCCGTTGCGGAAAGGGAATCTCGATGCCTTCTTCTTTGAATCGCCTGAAGATGCGCTTTCTCAGTTCATGCTGGGCAAGGTACTGGTCGGTGAATTCCTTCACCTGGCAGATGAGCGTGAAGTCCAGCGAGCTGTCGCCGAAACCGGGTATGAACCGTACAAAGGGTTCGGGGTCCGCAAGGAGCCCGGGAATATCACCTGCTCCCTTTTTCGCTTCTTCGACCAGGATCCGTTCCACTCGATCCGGGTCTGAGGAGTAGCTGACGCTGACGGGGATAGGGAGCGACATGCGCTTCTCCGGGAGGTAGTAGTTCGTGACCACGCTCTGGGCAAGTTTGCTGTTGGGGATCACCACCATATTGTTCGGCAGCATCCGCACCCGCGTCGTCCTCCAGGTGATGTCCTGAACGTATCCCTCCTGGCCCGTTTCGAGCCTGATAAAGTCGCCGACCCTGATGGACTTCTCCACAAGGATGTGGATTCCTGCGAAGAGGTTTGCCAGCGTGTCCTGAAGCGCCAGGGCCACGGCAAGACCGCCGACACCGAGGGCGGTAAGCAGGGGGGCAATCGATATCCCGAGTACGCTCAGGATGATCAAAAACCCGACAATGAATATGATTCCTTTCACGAGCCCGTAAGCAAGCCCCGTGGTGGGCAACGGAAGGTTCGTCTGCCGGATGTAACTCTTGAAAATCCTGCCGGAGAGGTTCGCTGTGGCGACGGTGACGGACAGAATCACGATGATGTAAATGAGCCTGGTGATGGTGAATATATACCGCTCGGGAAGTTCGGACAGGGCGACGCCGATGTAGATGCCGAGGGCAACGGACCAGAAAATGGAGGGCGTGCGGAGAGATTCGATGATGATATCGTCAACCTGAGTCTCCGTCTTCGCCGCCCAGGCGTGGAGAACCCTGAAAGCTATGAATCTGACGACCAATAACCCCGCTGCTGCAGCAAAAGCCAGAACAGCCGGCATGAACAGCTTTTCCATGAGGACCCGTCCTCTCGTGATGGCGTTCTTTTTTCTAAGTTTAGCAGACCCGGCAGGCCGTGTAAAATGCGTTCGATAGGAATTCT
>JAJYKN010000428.1 GCA_021788515.1 Nitrospirota bacterium
AGCATTGAGGAAATCGGGCCGGTGATCGGCCAGGCGCTCAAGCAGCAGTCTTTGTGGGCCATTACGATCTCGATCATCGGGATCGTGATCTATGTCGCCTTCCGGTTTCAGTTCAAGTTCGGCGTGCAGCGGCTATCGCAACGTTGCACGACGTGCTCGCGGTGCTCGGCGTCTTCTTCGTCCTGCACAAGGAGATCAACCTGCTGATTGTCACGGCGCTCCTCACCCTGGCCGGCTATTCGCTGACCGACACCGTGGTGGTTTTCGACCGGATCAGGGAGAACCTGAAACGGAACAGGCGCGATCCCCTGCCCAAGCTCGTGAACGACAGCATCAACGAGGTGCTGTCCCGGACCATTATCACGTCTCTTACGGTGGTGCTCGTGCTCGTCCCGCTCGTGCTGTTCGGCGGGGAGGTCCTGCACGACTTTTCGCTGGCGCTCCTTATGGGGGTCATCGTCGGGACCTACTCGTCGGTGTTCGTCGCAAGCCCCGTTCTGGTCGTATGGCACACGAAATCCGGTGGACGGCTGATTTCAAAGTAAGAACAAAAATACGTTACCACAGAGAACGCGAAGAAAGAATAAAACTTTCCGGGACACGGATTTCGTTATAGAATCCGTGTCCTCTTTGTTTTATAATGTCCTGCCATGGCAGATAAACCACCAACGTCAGTAAAAATCGCCGGTAGCAATGCGGCAATCCTCGCTGAATCCGACTTGTTTCAGTTGTCCTGCGGCATCTATGGCTGCACCTCGAACTGTTGTACGAAGAGCGCCCCGATCATCCTCAACCCCTATGAAATTGCCCTGATGTGCAGGGAAAGCAGGATACACTACGAAGACCTGCTTGATATCGTGGAAACGGACCGGGCAAAGGGCTTTCCGCTGGTGATGCTGCCGCGGGACCCCTCCTGTTATTTTTGGACCGGGAGGGGATGCCGCATCTACGGAGCGCGGCCTCTGGCGTGCAGGCTGTTTCCGCTCGGCAGAGTTTTCGACAACGGCCGGTCCCACATCGTACTGCCCGAACTGAACGTATGCTCAGGTCTTGCGCCCGCACCCTTGACGAATACGGTTGCAGACTATCTTCGCGCGCAGGACACGTCCACGCTTGTTCAAATGGCCGACCTCTGGATCGAATTCGTGAACGACGTAGAACTGCTCCAGCTTCCCGACAAGCCGGTCACGTCCGTTGCTTTTCACATGCTTGTCTATAGTCCTGATACGCCGCCTTCCGCGGGGCATTCCGATGAAACGCTGTCTCCGGAGGCCCGTTTCACCCTGCGTCTTGCCACGGCGCGGTATCAGCTTCCCCAATTCCTGCTTCTCCAAAAGAAATAAATGCCTGGCAATGCCCGCGCGGGTGCATCCTTTCGGCAGCCGGGAAACAGGTTGTGCATTTCACACGCCACACCACAGATGAGGGGCCGTCCTTAACGGAGGACATAAAAAATGAATGAAGCGAAGGAAAATAGCGAGACAAAGCACTCCTCTGAGGAGGTTGAAAAATGTATCTTGCTGCTTGAAGACCTTGCACAAGACGCAGGACAGCTTGCGAATCTTCCGGAGCAACAACGCATCGCTCTTTTGAAAGTGGCGGGAGGGATATCCCGTCCCGATAGAGCGGAATTAAAAAAAAGGAATAAGGCGTCAAAAAAGAACCAGCGCCTGGCAGCTCGCGAGAAGAATCGGAGTGCCAGAAATACGACGGGGATTCGCACCGCGCGCAGGGATGCAACATTTATTGCGCCTCAACAGGTCGAAAGTCATGCATCTGCATTGGTGCATGAGGGAGGGAAATTAGATTCGCCGCGTAATTGCTATGTGTGCAAAGCGGAGTACACGACACTGCACTTTTTTTACGATGCTTTGTGCAAAAAATGCGGTGATCTGAATTACCAGAAACGTTTTCAAACAGCATCCCTTCAGGGGAACGTAGCGTTAATTACCGGCGCGCGCGTGAAAATCGGGTATCAGGCAACGCTCCAGATGCTGCGCGCAGGCGCTACGGTCATTGCGACTACGCGGTTCCCTGTTGATGCAGCGATCAGATATTCCCGGGAAGAGGGATATGCCCTGTGGGGAGACCGGCTGCATATTCACGGTCTTGATTTGCGGCATATCCCGAGCGTTGAACTATTTACCCGCTATGTGGAACAACGGCACGGCCGCCTCGACCTCTTGATCAATAATGCTGCTCAGACGGTGAGACGGCCTCCCGGTTTTTATGCGCATCTTATGGAGAAGGAAAAAATCGGTCATAGCCTGTTGTCCCCTGAGGCCCAAAAGCTTCTTATCGACCACGAGGCCTGCAAAAAGCAGCTTGCGTCCTTCAGCCGGAAGAACGAAGAGCAAGAGTCAGCCCTTCCGGCAGCATGGCATGATCAGGTGCCCGGAATCGGGTTGCGCGAATCCGCCCGGCTGTCGCAAATTCCCTATTGCCCTGATGATTCTCTTGTGGCCGAAGAACTATTTCCCCACGGGAGGCTGGATGCCGATCTTCAGCAGGTGGATTTGCGGAAGACGAACAGCTGGCGTTTACGCCTAGATCGGAA
>JAJYKN010000429.1 GCA_021788515.1 Nitrospirota bacterium
ACGACCGAGCACCGAAGGTCCCGCGCCATGGCATCGACAATATGGTAGCTCTCGGGATGGACCGAGCTCGCATCGAGCGGGTTTTGGCCGTCGCGAATCCGCAGAAAGCCCGCGGCCTGTTCGAACGTCTTTGGCCCGAGTTTGGGAACCTTTTTCAGTTCTTCCCGCGCTTTGAACGGCCCGTTCTGGTTTCGATATTCGACAAGATTTCCGGCAAGTTGAGGGCCCAGACCGGAGACGTACATCAACAGCTGTTTACTTGCCGTATTGACTTCAACTCCCACTTTGTTCACGCAATTGACGACCACGTCGTCAAGACTCCGTTTCAGCGCCGGCTGATCGACATCGTGCTGATACTGGCCCACGCCGATGGCCTTGGGATCGATCTTCACGAGTTCCGCCAGCGGGTCCATGATCCTGCGGCCGATCGAAACGGAACCGCGCACGGTCAGGTCATAGTCGGGGAATTCCTCCCGCGCCACGTCTGACGCTGAATAGACCGAAGCCCCGCTTTCGTTCACCATCACGATCTGGATCGCAGCAGGCAGGCCGAGCTGCCGTATAAACGATTCTGTTTCCCGGCCTGCAGTGCCGTTTCCGATGGCGATGGCCTCAACATTGAATTTCTTGCACAGATGCACGATCTTGTCACCGGCCTCTGTTGTATTTTTCCCTGAAAAGTGGGGAAAGATCGTGTCCGTGTGAAGAAGCTTTCCCTGCCTGTCCACGCAGACCACCTTGCATCCGGTGCGAAAACCGGGATCCACGGCAAGCACGTTCTTTTGGCCGAGCGGCGGCGCAAGCAGCAGTTGCTTCAGGTTTTCGGCAAACACTCGAATGGCCTCAGCGTCGGCCCGCTCTTTGGTAGCCACCCGCATCTCCGTTTCCATGGCAAGCGAGAGGAGCCGCTTGTAGCTGTCCTGCACCGCGAGCTTGACCTGCTGGGACGCGGCGCTGTTCCCTTTTACAAAGAGAGCTTCAAGAAGCGCAAGCGCGTCTTCCTCGGGCGGCGTCAGACGAAAGATCAGAAAGCCCTCTTTCTCTCCCCGTCTCATGGCCAGGATGCGGTGCGAAGGGGCTGTGGCGATGGGCTCGTGCCAGTCAAAGTAGTCCTTGTACTTGATCCCCTCCTCTTCCTTCCCCGTCAAAATCCTGGTCTTGAACTGCCCCTTCTCCGCGTAGAGCTCACGCATCTTCTGTCGCGCATTCTGGTCCTCGTTGATCCACTCGGCTATAATGTCGCGGGCGCCGGAAAGGGCGTCATCAGCAGACTCAACACCTTTTTCCTTGTCGACGAATGCGGCCGCCTCGGCCGCGGGGTCGATGCCCGTTTCCTGTGAAAAGAGCCGCTGTGCCAATGGTTCAAGGCCCTTTTCCCGCGCGATCATCGCTTTGGTCCGGCGCTTGGGACGAAAGGGCAGATAAATGTCTTCGAGCTCCGTCAGGGTCTCCGCAACAAGGACCTTCGTTTTCAGTTCGTCCGTAAGCGCGCCCGTTTCTTCCAGCGATTTAAGGATCGCCTCGCGCCGTTTGTCCAGTTCCCGAAGCTGGGCCAGCCGGTCCCGGACAGCGGCAACGGAAACTTCATCAAGCGAACCGGTAGCTTCCTTGCGGTAGCGGGATATGAACGGGACCGTTGCGCCCTCATCGAGAAGAGCGGCGCAGGCCTGCACCTGCTTTTCCGTCAGGGAAATTTCTGACGCGATTATCCTGATATGTCCTGAGTTCATACTATTCCTTTATGCGGAGAGATAAGGCGGTCATAGTAGCAAAAGAAGGCGGAGAAGTAAAGAACGGTTACGCGAGCGGCACTGGAAAAGTCATTTTTTCGTGAAGAAAAATTCAGCCACGTAGAGCAGCAACAGCACAAACCAGCCGCCGAGGATGATGAATTCGAGCGTCGCCCGGTAGGACACGCTGAAATTTTCCGTGGCCATGGTATAAACATCCTCCAGCGTGTCGAGTTTTTCCTTGATTTCGATCTTCCAGCTGTCCAGGTGGAATTTTTTCGAGATGAGCGAATACAGTTTCGCGGAATACCAGTCCCCGATCAGCTTGATGTTGCGCTCCACGGCCTCAGATTCGAGGATCGACTGTGTCCTGATCTCGATGATCTCCTTCACGACCTTCCTGACCTCTCGCGCCCTGATGATCGGAAGCCGTTTAGGGACCCCCATGAGGCGCAGGGTCTTTTCAAGCCGTTCATCGAGATCGTAGTCGAGGATCCGCGATTTCAGGAGCTGGAGATTGGCGATCTCAAATAGCTCGATGTTGCTTTCAAAGTCGCCGGAGGAATCGAAGATGAATGCGCCGTCCCAATCCACGATCGTGATGTCGTCCTTGCCGTATTTCAGGTTTACCGACAACGTGGCACGGACCTCCTCTTCGTCGAGCGAGATCTTTTCATTTTTCAGGAATGCCGCGATCCTGTCCCCGTGCGCCGACAGGCACACTTCGGGGTCGCCGCTGTAGTTCGATATGCAATAGACGCTGTACTCTTCGTCGAACTGCGGGTCGCAGCCGAACTCACCAAGGACCTTCCTGCATTCGTTT
>JAJYKN010000430.1 GCA_021788515.1 Nitrospirota bacterium
GTAATCTTGTCGATGTTTGTCGACTTCGAGCTTACCGGGCTCGGCGTCACACTCGACACGACAGAGGTTTGCGTGCCGTCGTAATTGACGCCCAATTCCAACTGCATAATTGCATTCACGTCATCATCCAGGGACTCCGTGTCTTTAAACCCGAGGCGCGAGGAGTTCGAGGAAATCCTCGTCAAGCTTTTGGTAGCTCCCGTTGCCTTGGCATCGGTGGTGATCGCATCGACCGAGACCTTTGCAAAACCGTACACTTCGATGTTGCCCTTGACCACGGGCGTTTCTGCGTCCGCCGCCATGGCCACAGATGCAAGACTGCTTGCTGCGATGACTGCGATTGCTGCGAGAATCCTTTTCATCTTGTACCCTCCTGTGTAGTTGTACTTCCGGAAAGCCGGAAGCTGTTATTGACAGCACGCTCGTAAGCCGCGCATCAGTTTTCTTTTTTATGGAATTTAGGCTTTGCTGTTTTCTTGAGCGGGTTGAAATATAGCAGGCTGGTGTTACCGCAGTATGACGATTTGATGAAAAGTTGATGAAAAAATCGGGACGAGGTTGGTTTTTTTAACAGAGCGATTCATCAGGCAGTATTACGAAGGAAAAATGTTGGGCAGAAAATAAGGTTTTCGTTCAGGCATTAGTTAAGATAGCGAAGCGGATTAACAGGCAGGCCGTTGACCCGGACCTCGTAATGCACATGAGGCCCGGTACTCGACCCCGTATTCCCGGAATACGAGATTATGTCGCCGCGCTTCACGTGTTGACCCACCTTGACGTTTAATCGGGAATTGTGGCCGAAAACGGTCTTAAGACCGTATCCATGGCTGAGTTCCACCATGTTGCCGTAGCCGGATTCGAAACATGCCTTGACAACCACCCCGTCGGCGGGTGCGAGCACCGGGGTGCCGACCTGGACCGCAATGTCGATGCCCTCGTGAAATTGCTCCTTGCCGGTGATCGGCGAGATCCTGTCGCCGAAGGGAGACGTGACCCATCCGCGGACCGGCCAGGCCGCGGGAGTCGAAGCATAGAGCGAACGCTTGTCCTCAAAGTATTCAATCAGGGTCTCCAGGCTCGCCTCCTGTTTAGAAGCCGCCCCTTGGAGCTGAGTCAATTCCTGATGCATTTCCTTGAGCGCCTGATCCTGTTTCTTTTCACCGATTGCAGTAAGGTTCTGAAGCCCAAGTTCCTCCGGTCCCCCGATCCCGAGGAGCAGCTGCGTCTTATCGCGGGGTCCGAGACCTACGGCACGCCGCAGTTTTGTGTCCAGGCCGCGGACCAGGAACATCTGGCGTTTATAATCGATCAGGTCGAGGGCGAAGTTCTGAACCTGGACTTTCTGCTGCATAAGTTCTTCGCGCATGGACTGCAGTTCCTCTGCTTTCCCTTGGACGTCATTAAGTTCATAAATAAGATAGGCTGAAAGGACAAGCACTCCGGCAAGAGAGAGAAGGACTGACTTGATCACTGATTTGGAAATGCGCAGGGTCCTGACGCGTGCATTGGGACCGGGCAGGAACAGAAAAGTAACATATTCTTTTTTCTTAATATTTTTTGAATTCTTACCCCGCATGCTTCCTCTAAAGGCCAACCAACAGCCGAACCACCGCGCAAAGTATTGGAATTGTGAATGCCCCGAAGCTTTAGAATTAATCTTTTTTGAGGGATTTGTCAAGACAAGTTATAAAGCGCCTCGATGTTTCCGTGTATGTCGCCGAATACGCCGATTTTCATCTCAGGCCTCCTTCGTGCAGAAAATCGTCACCTTCGTGCCTTTCTCCGGAGTGCTTTCGATCTGCATGTCCCAGCCGTGCGCCTTGACAAGGTGTTTGACGATAGCGAGGCCAAGGCCTGTCCCGCCCATCTTCCTCGACCGTGCGGTATCCACGCGGTAGAACCGCTCACCAAGGCGCGGCAGGTGTTTCTCCATGATGCCGATGCCGGTGTCCTCCACGAAGAGGTACGGCCGGTCGTTTTCCAATCCGGCGCCGATCGTGACCCCGCCCTTGTCGGTAAATTTTATCGCATTGTCAACAAGGTTCGTGAGTACCTGGATGAGTTTGTCCTTATCAGCAGCGATTTTCGGGACCGCCTCCGGAAGATCAGTCTTGAGGAACAGGTTTTTTGCCTCAGCCTTGGCCCGGAGCAGGGTCAGCACATGTTCCATGGCATCGGGTACATCCACGGGTGTTTTCTCCATCCTTGCCGCGCCGAGCTCGATTTTTGAGATCGTCATGAGATCGTCCACGAGGCTGTTGATCCGTTCGCTGTTCGACCTGATGATTTTCAAGAATCTTTCAGCATGCTCCGTATCATGCAAAGCGCCTTCCAGAAGCGCGTCGGAAAATCCCTTGATGGAGGTGATGGGCGTTTTTATTTCGTGGGAAATATTCGCGACGAAATCCTTGCGCGTCTGCTCCAGTTTCTTCAGCTGCGTGATGTCGTGCAGGATGACGACGAATCCCGCCAGATCCCTCTCATTGTAGGAAAGCGGTGAGACCCTCGCTGAAAAATAGTGTTCCTCCGGGTAGTCAAGCCTC
>JAJYKN010000431.1 GCA_021788515.1 Nitrospirota bacterium
AGCAAAAGCAGCAGCAAAAACCACAGCAAAGGCAGCAGCAAAAACAGGAAAAGCCGGAGCCGCAGGAACAGCTGCAGGAACAGATAACACCGTCCCCGCAGCAACCTCAGCAGGAAGGCGAAAAGTCCGGCAGGAAGAAAAAACGCCGTTTCTGGCGCAAGAAGAAGAAAGGCGGAGGCGGGGGTGAGAACAAACCGCCGCAGGGACCGGCAACTACTTAAGGGTCCAGGGACCAGGGCCAAGGGTCCGGGGAAAGACGTGGATCCTGCATCCCGGCGAGGAACGAGAATCGCACTCATAATGCAGAAAAAATTTTACATTACCACACCCATCTACTACGTGAACGACGTGCCGCATATCGGCCACGCCTACACCACCATCGCAGCCGACGTGCTGGCCCGCTATCATCGCCTTCTGGGCGATGCGGTGTTCTTCCTGACAGGAACCGATGAGCACGGACAGAAGGTAGAAAAAGCGGCCCTGGAGCGTGGCTTGACGCCCAAGGCGCATGCGGACCTGTTGACCGTGAACTTCCAGAAGCTTTGGAAGAAGCTCGAAATCACGAACGACGCCTTTATCCGCACCACGGACAAAGAGCACATTGCTGTCGTGCAGGAGCTCCTGCAGAAACTGTACGACAAGGGCGAGATCGAGCGCAGGACCTACGAGGGCTGGTACTGCACGCCGGACGAGCGGTTCTGGACTGAGAAGGAAATCGTGGAGGGCAAGTGCCCGGACTGCGGCAGGCCCGTGGAGCGGATCACCGAAGACAATTACTTCTTTCTCATGAGCAAATATCAAGACCGCCTGGTCAAGCATATCGAGGACCATCCCGCTTACATCCGGCCCGAGAGCAGGCGGAACGAGGTGCTGGGCTTTTTGAAATCGCAGAAACTGGGAGACCTCTGCATCTCGCGGCCCAAGGCGCGGCTTTCCTGGGGCATCGAGCTTCCTTTTGACCGCGATTTCGTCACCTATGTCTGGTTCGATGCGCTGGTGAATTATTTTTCCGCCACGCGGTATTTAAGCCCGGCAGCGGAAGGCTCATCGGAGCCGTCAAAGCGCGAAGCATTCTGGTGGCCCGCGGACCATCATCTCGTGGGAAAGGACATCCTGACCACGCACAGCGTGTACTGGTCCACCATGCTCATGGCGCTCGGTCTTCCGCTTCCCGGCAATATCTTCGCCCACGGATGGTGGACGCGGGACGGAAAGAAAATGTCCAAGTCGATCGGCAACGTGATCGACCCGAACGAGGTCGCCGACGCCCACGGCGTGGATTCGTTCCGCTATTTCGTGCTGCGCGAAGTGCCGTTCGGGCTCGATGGCGATTTTTCGATCGAAACGTTCACGACGCGTTTTAATACCGAGCTTGCGAACGATCTCGGCAATCTGCTGTCGCGCGTTGTTACGATGATCAACAAGTATTTTGACGGGAAGATTCCGCCGGCAAGTGAAAATCAGCCTTTCGATAAGGAACTTCGGGAGACGGCAGCTCTGATGGCCACTAAGGTGGACGAGGACCTTTCGGCTCTTGCATTCACTCGCTACATTCAGGATGTCTGGACGCTCGTTACGCGCGCGAACCGCTATGTGGAGGAGAACGCTCCCTGGACGCTCGCGAAGAATAAGGACCTGGACCGGCTCGGCGCGGTGCTGTACAATTTGTCCGAATCGCTCCGGCTGATAGCTCTGTATCTTTATCCGGTGATGCCGTCAACGAGTCAGAAAATATGGGACGCTCTTGGCATTGACAAAAAGATCGCAGCGTGCCGCATGGATGCAGAACAACCGTGGGGGAAGCTGGCAATCGGAGTCGCCATCCAGCCCGGGGCGCAGCTTTTCCCGAGGATCGACAAACAAAAGAACAGGGAGACCAAGATGGATATGCCAGCAGAAGAAAAAAAACAACCGGCCCCGCATCCCGCACCAACG
Organism: Nitrospirota bacterium; assembly: GCA_021788515.1. GTDB lineage: Bacteria > Nitrospirota > UBA9217 > UBA9217 > UBA9217 > JAJYKN01. The sequence goes on from JAJYKN010000431.1 coordinate 1,936, forward strand.
GGACTTGAGCCGATCGGCATCGAAGATTTCATGAAAGTGGACCTCCGCGTCGGCAAGATCATTTCCGCCGAGCGCGTCGAGAAGTCCGAGAAACTCGTGAAGCTCAAGGTGGACATCGGCACGGAAATACCGCGCCAGGTCGTAGCCGGGATCGGCAAAAGCTATACGCCCGAAGAGCTTATAGGGAAGTCCATCGTGATCGTCGCGAACCTGAAGCCCGCCAAGCTTATGGGCATCGAGTCCCAGGGCATGCTCCTGGCAGCGAGCAACGGGGACCTTCTGGCGGTCGCGACCTTCGACCGGGAGACCAAGGCCGGGAGCAGGGTGAAATAAGCTCACATGAGTTCGGCCCGGCAGCACTCACAAAAGGCCAATTGACGGCACCATCTTTCACATGTCGAATAATGCGAGTAAGGCCATGCTAATAGATACTCACGCGCACTTGGAAATGCGCGAGTTCAATGACGATTGCGAAGACGTGATCAAACGGGCACGGGAAGCGGGCGTCGAATATATCGTTACGATCGGGACCACGATCGAGTCGAGCCGCGACGCGGTCCTGCTTGCGGACAAGTATGACTTCATCTACGCGGCGATCGGGATCCA
>JAJYKN010000432.1 GCA_021788515.1 Nitrospirota bacterium
ATCCGCGACCGCGCGGGCGTACACCTCTATGCCATCCGCATTATCGAGGACATCACGGACCGAAAGCACGCTGAAGAGTCTATCGTCAAATCCCGCAATTTTTTTCTTACGCTGATCGATGAACTGCCCAACCCGATACGCCGCACCGATGCGAACGGCAAATGTGATTACTTTAACAAGACCTGGCTGAATTTTACCGGCAAGACCATGGCCCAGGAACTGGGCGAGGGTTGGATCCAGGGGGTTCACCAGGAGGACCGGGAGCGTCTTTTAAAAGGTTTTCGCGGCTCCTTCGCAGCCCGCAGCCCCTACACCCGGGAATACCGGTTGGCCACGGGCAACGGCGAATTCCGATGGGTCTCCGAGTTCGGACGGCCGTTCAACGACATCGACGGGAAATTTGCCGGCTATATCAGCTCCTGCTATGACGTCCATGACCGGAAGAACTATGAGGAGACGCTCCGTTCGGTCTCGGTCACCGATGGCCAGACGGGGCTCCTGAACCGGCGGGGGTTCTTTGCCTTTGCAGAGCAGCAGCTCAAGATCGTCAGCAGGACCAAGAAAGGCGCCCTGCTCTTTTATGCGGACCTGGACCGGCTAAAAGAGATCAATGATACGCAGGGCCATCCCGCCGGCGACGCGGCCATCGTCGAGACCGCGTCGATCCTGAAAAAGATCTTTCGTGAATCCGACATTATCGCGCGTCTGGGCGGCGACGAGTTTGTCGCTCTCCTGCTGGAAAACACGGAGATCGAGGACGAAAACGTGATCATGAACCGTTTGCAGGCCTGCGTCCGCATCGAGAATGAGAAGCCGGGGCGGCGGTATGCCCTGTCCCTGAGCGCGGGGATCGTGCGGTATGATCCGGCGCATCCCTGCTCCCTTGATGAGTTCATTTCGCGAGCTGACACCCTCATGTACCGGGAAAAGAAGGCAAAACATCTCGCTCTGAACTCCCGCCCTGACCCTCTTCCCTGACCCTGCCGAGTTGGGAAAAAGCCGCTACGGAAGCATCGCACTGGTCCAAAAAACCGCAGGCACGGATCGCGGCCCGGGGCGGCTCTGTCATCATTCCCGTTGACAAGCCCCGCCGGGATTGTTACAGTACGCGGGACATGAGCATGATCGCCATATCACTTCAGTCGGGCAGCAACGGCAACTGCATCTATGTTGAGACCTGCGGCAAGAAACTGCTGTTCGACGCAGGGATCAGCGGCGTGCAGGCGAAGGAGCGTCTTGCGGCTCACGGCCGGGACATTCGCGCCGTCGATGCCGTGATCATCTCGCATGATCATTCCGACCATATCCGGCATGCCGGCGTGTTCCAGCGGAAATACGGCCTGCCGGTGTACGTGACTGCGGCGACGCTGGCCGCCGCATCAGCACGGTGCGCGCTCGGCAAAATGAAGGACGTACGCCTTTTCCGGTCGAGCGATAAGCTTGCCTTCGGCGATGTGCATGTGCATGCCATCCCCACTCCCCACGACGGCGTGGACGGATCGGCTTTCGTGATCGAGGGCGCGCAAAAGCGGCTCGGGATCCTGACGGACCTGGGCCATGTGTTCAAGGACCTCGTGCATATCGTGTCGTCGCTCGACGCCGTGTTCCTCGAAAGCAACTACGACCCCGAGATGCTGGCGCAGGGACCGTACCCTGCCTATCTCAAACAGCGGATTAAGGGCCCGCACGGTCATATTTCGAACATTGAGGCAGCCGAGGTGCTGCTCCGCGCATCTGCCGGCAACCGCCTCCAGTGGGCTTGTCTTGCCCATCTCTCGGAACAGAACAATCATCCCGACGTTGCCCTCAGGACCCACCGCGCTGTTATGGCGGAAAAACTCACGCTCTATGTTGCCGACCGCTACCAGGCATCAGCCCTCTTCACCGTTTCCTGATTGAACCAGCCGGAATTTAGGAAAATTTCTCACAGAGGTTCAAAACCATTCACCGCAGAGAACGCGGAGAAGAAGTGTGAACGGCTGCAATGATTCGAAAGCCCGTCATTCCGGCTTGTCCGGAATCGTATTTTATCAGCACGTCGTATGGCACATGATTCCCGGCAAGCGGGAATGACGACTTTTTGCGAGTTCAGCAAGACGAGGATTTGCGACTTATTACGAAACCATCATCCTTGATGTTCTCCGCGTACTCCGCGCCTCCGCGTGAGATGCCTTTTGCTTTTTGATTATTCCAGGTTTCGGGGGATGGTGGGTGTCACTGCGGGAATGATCTACTTCTTTTTCATCAGCAACAGTAGCCACAGGGCAAGGCCGCCGCAAAGGCCTGCGGACCAGGCGCTCTCGTGGTCCAAATGGTTGATGCGGAAAATGACCGAGGCCATGCCCGCCCCGACGATAAGAATGGCAAAGATAAAGCCTCTGCCGATGCGGGAGATCTTGTGAAGTTCGGCAACGATGTCCCGCGACGTGATCTCGACCCGGGTCTCCCCGCGGCTCGTGGTCACCAGGAATTCGGTCAGCAGTTTCGGCAGCGCCGCCAGCGAGCGGCCCGTTGATACAAGGCGTTCCAGAACACCGG
>JAJYKN010000433.1 GCA_021788515.1 Nitrospirota bacterium
AAGAAAAAAATATGATAAAAACGGATAAAATCGAAAACAGAGCCCTCACTCTTTGGTGAAATACTCGTCAAGAAAGAATCCGCCGTTATCCGCCTCTTATCCGATTTGATCAGTGTCAAATGCTTTTTTAGGTTTATTTATTAATTCTCACTCCCGTTTCCCTATGGTAATACCGCACATCCTTGCTGCGGATGGAAAAATCATATTCCCTGCCTTCTTCCAAAGGGACCCGGAGCTGAAGATTGGCAATGACTCCCGTTTCCCCGATGGTGCCGTAGGCAAGCTTGAATGATCCCAGGTTCTCGACCCTCACCACTTTGAACCGGAACTTCGTCTGGTCTTCAGTGGAAGCAAGCTCAGCGGGGAGAAAGACCTCGGGCCGGAACCCGACGATGACGCCGTTCTGCTCGACGAAGTTCATCGGCGGATTGCCGATAAAGCCGGCGACAAACGTATCGGCAGGGTCGTGGTAGATATCCTCGGGAATGCCGATCTGGCGCACCCTCCCCTCGCTCATGACCGCGATCCGGTCCCCGAGCCCCATGGCCTCGGCTTGATCGTGGGTAACATAAATGGTCGTAACGCCGATCTCCTGCTGGAATTTCTTGAGCTCGACCCGCGCGGTATGCCGCACCTTTGCGTCGAGATTTGACAGGGGCTCGTCCATGAGCAGGACCTTCGGTTTTCTGACAAGGGCCCGAGCAATGGCCACGCGCTGTTTTTCTCCTCCCGAGATCTGGGACGGCATCCTTTCGAGAAGCCGGCCGATCCCGAGCAGGCCCGCGGCCCACTCTACTTTCTCTCTGATTTCCGACCTATCCATTCCTTCCACAGTCAGGGGAAAAGCAATGTTCTTGAAAACCGTTTTATGGGGATAGAGGGCATAACTCTGAAACACCATGGCGATCCCCCGCTCCCGGGGAGGCACATCGTTCACCACCTCGCCGTCGATAACCAGCTCTCCGGCCGTGGGTTTTTCCAGACCGGCACAGAGCCTCATCAGCGTTGTCTTGCCGCTGCCCGAAGGGCCGAGGAGCACCAGAAACTCGCCGTCCTTGATCTCCACGTCTACGCCGTCAACAGCCTTCACCGTGCCGAAATATTTTTTAATGCCTCTCAGTTCAACGAAAGCCATGCAATAATCCCCCTTCGGATATACCTGCATCATGAATCATGCTTAAATGGCTTAAGGGGAAATGGAGAGGGAACAAGGCGAAAAGGAGAACAAGTCAAACCTGCACTTCTCTCTCCCTTTCTCCACTATTCCCCCTCTCTCCTCCAAGGTTCATGAAATAAAGTATCCCAGGTTTTGAGGGTCACGCGGCTGTCACCGTTGCTTGATCAGCCCCTGCGCTTCCCACTTGGCAAAGATCTTCTTGCACTCCGCTGCCGCCTGCTTGACCGAGTCTTCGGCGGACTGCTTTCCCTGCGCAACGCGGGCGAACATGTTGGGGATAACAAAGGTGCCGAAGATTTCGCCTTCCGCGGGATTCGCCGGCCCCGGATGGCCGATGTTCGCGCTCCACTTTTCCGCGTTTTTGAGCGGCAGCAGCTTGCCCTTTGCTTCCCCGGGCAGGGCAAAGGGATCGTTATCGAACCAGGCATGGAAAACGTCCCTCACGTGTTTGGCGCCCCTTACCAAGGGATATCCCCGCTCGCCATGAGGCACGGGCGCGTTGAAGAACGAGGGCGTGGCATAGAGCTCGCTTTCCCACACTGCCCGGTCGTAGTTTGCGACAAGATCGAGCAAAAACTGCTTTGCCAGGTCCGCATTCGCAGTGGCGAATTTGGGTATGACCGAAACATAGATGACGTGTTCGCTTGCCCATCCCGTTCCCCGGGGCCCCTTTAAGGCGGGCGAAAAATAAACGTCTTTTGCGATCTCGGGCACGTCTTTTTGTGCTGACCGGTAGGCGGAAATGGAGTTTAATATATAGGATGCACGGCCCGCGATCAGGGCCTGGTTGTTCGAGGCCGGGGTCCATGCAAAGACCTCGGGAGTGAGGGTCTTGTCGTAGAGATCTTTCATGTATTTTACGGCCTCGACGGTCCGCTTGTTGTCCAGAATCACGCGCTCATTCTCGTCCTGCGTGCTGGTGTCGAACGACCACAGCAAGGCCCTGCCTGCCATGTTCGTGTCCAGTTCCTGGGACAGCCCGATGCCGTTCTGGACGCCCAGTTGCTGCTTGATCTTCGCGGCATAGACCAGCAACTCCTCCCAGGTCTTCGGCCCCTCCGGCTTTCCAACCTTTTCCCAGAGCGATTTCCGGTAATCACCGGGGTCGATGGTCCATCCATGGCAGAACCCGTAATATTTTTTGGTGTCGGGGTTGTACGAGCTGCGCGTGGCGACAGGAACCTGTTTCCCGAATTTTTTTTCAGCTTCCTTGTTGACGTCGGTAAGGTCGAGAACGCTCGGTTCGAAATCCGAAGGCGGGTTGATGAATTCGATGAGATCATGACCTCTGCCTGCCACAATTTCCGCTGCAAAGGTGCTCCTGAGATCGGAAAGGCTGATATGATCGACGGTCACATCC
>JAJYKN010000434.1 GCA_021788515.1 Nitrospirota bacterium
GGAGGAATTCAAGGACTACTCCTGGAAAAAGACGATCACGCCCACGCCGCTCATCGATATCATGGAAGTACGGATCGCAGTCCTTTGGAAAGAGGGCACGCGCCAGGAGTCGGTGGAGCTGGTGAGCTATGAGTAGCATTGTCGATTTCAGATTGCGGATTGCGGATTGTGGATTGGAAGATCATAGAAGGAAAAACCAAAATCCGAAATCCGAAATTCGCAACGGCTTCACGCTCCTTGAAGTGCTCATCGCGACGGCCATCATGGCGGGAATCGTCACGGTGATCTACAGCAGTTTTTTTACGGCCAGCAGGAACGTTGATCAGGCCGAGGAACTCCGGGACACCACGGACCTGGCGCGCACGCTGATTGCGAAGCTTTCGAACGACATAGCGAATGCCTATGTCAATCAGGGCATGAATTACCCAGCGGTCACGACCATTTTTTACGGCAAGAAGGTACAACCCGACACCGGCGATGAAACAAAACGGAACGACGGTCTTTACCTGACGACGCTGACGAACTGGCGCAGGCCCGATACGAAAGAGACGGACCTGTGGGAAGTGGGCTACTACTTCAAGGAAAAACCCGACGGATCGGGGTCCGTTCTGATGCGCAGGGAAAAGCGTATATTGAGCGCGGACGTGCCCGCGCTCGAAGGCGGCGTCGAATATGAGATGACCGACCGCGTGAAAAGCCTTCAGTTCCGGTATTACAACGGCTCTACGTGGCAGGACGAATGGGACAGCAGAAGCAGCCAGAAATTGCCGAATATTGTCGAGATCTCTCTTTTGCTCGATGACGGCTCGGCGTACATGACTCAGGTGGACGTGGGGCGCTGACGAATGCGGAATGAACATCGCAGAACGCGCAATGACCGCGGCGTTGCGCTCATCATCGTGCTCCTGGTCACGGCGCTGCTCATCGCGCTCATTTTCGAGTTCGCCTACGGCACGAGGGTAAGTCTGCGCGCGACGGTGAACTTCCGCGACAGCCAGCGCGCGTACTACCTGGCCCGCTCAGGCGTAACCTTCGCGGGCTTGCTCCTCGGCGATAACCTCAAAAAGGGGAAGCTGCAGGACAATATCGAGCAGCTGGACTGGCAGGTCGTGCCCATCACGACGGGCGGCAATGATACGGAACTCCGGGTGAGGTGGGAGGACGAGAGCGGGAAGATCAACATCACCAACGTGATCAAGGGGAACGATATGTACAACCGCCTGGTCATTCTTTTTACCAATCGCGGGGTCAACCAGGAAATTCTCGACCGCATCAGCGCGTGGATGATCGAGGAAAAGAGAAGGTTCTACCTGCTCACGGAACTCCATCAATTCCTGAGCGACGACGATTTCCGGAAAGTGTCGGATGCGCTGACGCTGGCCCCCGTGACGCAGATCAACATCAACACAGCCTCCGCCGATGTCCTGGAGAGCGTCGGCGTGAGCTCCGCCATGGCCCAGATGATCCTGGAACGGAGGAACCGCGAGCCGTTTAAGACCGGCGCGGAAGTGGCCGATTTCCTCGGTCCTGCGAACACCCTGGCTTCGTCTCAACTGACCACCACCAGCAACGTGTTCAAGGTGAATTCCTACGCAACAGTGGGAGGATACACGAAACAGATCGAGGCTGTCATCACCCGGTCGGCTTCCGGGTTTACCGTTAATTACTGGAGAGCGTTGTGAAAATCGTCGGACTGAAAATCGAGAAAGGGAAGCTTGCCGTGTCGGTCGTGGACAAGGGCCTGCGCCAGACGGAGCTCAACGACTCCTACAGCCTGGACTTTGCCACGGACGTTGAGCTTGCGGACCTCCTGCGCGAAAAATCGCGGGACTGGGCCGGCGCGCGCATCGTCTCGTCCATTCCCGGCAACAAGTTCAGCCAGCGAACCGCAACGTTTCCGTTCAATGACCGCAAGCGCGTGGAAAAGGCCCTGCCCTTTGAACTGGAAGACAGCGTTCCCTTTCCCCTTGAGGACGTTGAGCTGGACCACCTCGTGCTGGACCGGACCGAACCGGGGGCCGATAAAAAAAAGGAATCATCCGTGCTCGGGATCATGCTGCCGAAGACCGTTCTGCGACAGCACCTGGAGCTCCTCGGCACTGCCGGCGTGGACCCGCAGGTCATTCTGCCGTCCTATGCGGGCCTTTCCTGCATTGCGAAGCTGATCCCCGTGGAGGGCGTTGCGATCCTGGTCGACGGCAGCGACCTCTGCCTCAAGACCGGCAACAGCGTGACCGCCTGCAGGAGTTTTTCCCCGTCGCACAACACGGGCGGGATCAGGCATACGATAAAGGCGCTTGAGATCGAGCGGGGAACGCAGATCGAGAAGGCCTACCTTCTTTCGGAAAACGACGGCATAAACGCCGAACTTGCGGAACTGGGGATCGTTGTCGAGCGGGTGACTCCGGACTTCGCGGGAAAGAAGCCCGTTGATCCGGTGAGCCTCGGCCTTGCGCTCTGCGACCAGATCAACTTCCGCAAGGGCGAGTTCGCGTACCGGCTTGCGGATACGGGCGCCCGCAAGGCGCGCC
>JAJYKN010000435.1:0-1127 GCA_021788515.1 Nitrospirota bacterium
GTTTCCGGCTTGTCCGGGTCAGGAAATGAGTCGAAGGACGTTTTCCAAAAAGTCTTCCGCAATCGGCAATAATTTCTCCACATCTTCCGGCGCTGCTTTCTTTTGCCCCTCGCAGGAACACGCCGGCCGCAGTTCAAAGGCTTTTCGTATCGCCTGAATGAACCGGTCGTCGATATCGCCTTTTGCCGCAAACTCACGTTCGAAGAGAGCAATCGCCGTACTCTGCATGGGCGCTGTTATGCCCCGGGCCTGCAGCAGCCCCAGAACCGGATAGAGGAAAGCGTAGTAAAGGCTGTTCATCACGAAGTTTACCTCCGCATCCTGCACCAGGAGCGTCTTGGCCTCTTCAAGAGACTCCCTGGCCTGCACCAGCCTCTCCCGCACCAGTTTCTTCTGACCGTCGTTCATGAACATGGTTTCTCTGTCTTCTGTCTTCTGTCTTCTATCTTCTGAACTATATTACCTCGTCCACGTTGTCGTCCTGCCGAGCAGCGAGATCCCGATGAATCCCCGCAAGTTCAGCTGGTTCGGCGAAACAAGCGTCATTTTGCCGCTGTAGGTCTTGCCGTTCTTCGGGTCATACACTTTTCCATCCACCCATTTGTCGTCGCCTGCATAGGCGAAACCTTTCACGATCTCAAGGCCGAGGACCGGTTTTTTTCTCAGATTCGGGTCGGGGTTGTTATGGTCGAGTTTCGGCGTTCCGGGGATTCCGTCCTTCGAACCTTCAGGGTAGTCGGGCACTTTGAGCCACACAATGTGCCCGCAATAGGCAGCTCCGCATTTGACGATTTCAATTTTGGCGTCCTTTTCCCCGTTGTACCAGACCCCGAGAACGTCGTCACCCCCTGCGGCATAACACGTCGTCGTTAAAACCAGGGCAATGCATGCGATGAGTATCGATATTTTCATTATCCGCGCCTCCCTTTCATATTACATCTCAAAAATCCTGTTTGCCTTCACAAATCTCTTCACATAATTTTTTTCGTGGATGTTGCTCTTGGTCACGCCCTTGCTGCTGCCCGCATGGGCAAAGACACCTGACAATATGGAAACAGCTGCTTATTGCCCTCTCACCCCGGTAACGGCAACCAACACGAAGGTCATTTCACCATGATTATCGACTT
>JAJYKN010000435.1:1137-2527 GCA_021788515.1 Nitrospirota bacterium
CTCCGTCTCCTTCGGCGTTTCCATGATCTTCGGAACGTCCTTGAATGCCTGATGATTGAGAAGCGCTTTGAAACCATCGAGCCCGATCTTTCCATCACCGATGTGCCAGTGACGGTCAACGTGTGAACCGAAGTCGCGCAAACAATCGTTCAAATGAATCCCTTTCAGCCGTTCCAGCCCCACGGTTGTTTCGATCTTTTTTGCGAGAGCATCGACATTTTTTTTCGTGCGGATATCATACCCCGCGGCGAAACCGTGGCAGGTGTCGTAGCAGATGCCGATGCGGGAAGGGTCCTGCAAACGCGAAATAACCTCATTCACCTGTTCCAGTTCATAGCCGACATCGCCTTTTTCGCCTGCTGTATTTTCCAAAAGGATCGTCGCCTTTGGCGGGTGGAGTTTCATGGCCATGTTCAAAGCCGATGATACGCGGTCGATCATCCACTGCGGCGTTTGTCCGCTTGCCGAACCCAGGTGGGTGACCAGATATTCCGCGCCCAGGGCCTCGGTGCGTTCAAGGTCAATGACGAATTGTTCGATCGATTTTTCGTAAAGGTCAGGGCGGGAGGAGGCAAGGTTGATCAGATAGTTCGTATGGACGAACACCGGAGCGATGTCCCATTGCTCGCGCAGCTTTTTGAATTCGGCGATGTCTTTCCTGTCAAGGGGCTTTACAGTCCAGCCGCGGGGGTTTCTGCAGAAGATCTGCATGCACGTGCAGCCGAGTTCGAAAGCCCGCTGCACGGAAAGGGAAAAACCGCCGGAGATGGAGACGTGAAAGCCAATTCTCATAAAATCCCTTTATCCCGGTTTTTCCCAATCAGCTTATTGAATTCTTCTTCATTAATGGCTTTCACCCCGAGCGTTTTTGCCTTCTCCAGTTTGCTTCCCGCCTCTTCACCAGCCAGAACATAGCTGGTCTTTTTGGAGACCGACCCGGCGGCATGGCCCCCCAGGCTCTCTATCAGTTCTTCAATTTCGTTCCTCGGCCGGGAGAGCGTGCCGGTAACGACGATCGTTAACCCGTCGAGCGGCCCTTTTTCTTTCCTTGCTCCGGCCTCATAGTCAGGATTCGAAATAGTTACGCCAAGCTTTTTGAGAGAGTCCAGCGTACGCAGGTTTTCTTTTTCGCTGAAAAAATCGGAAATCGATTCGGCAAGTTTCGCGCCCATTTGCCTGATGTCGATGATCTGTTCCGGTTTTATACCATACAGCTCGTCAATCGTTTTAAAGTGCCTGGCGAGTTGCTTAGCCGCGTATTCACCCACGTGCAGGATGCCGAGGGCGTAAAGAAACCGGGCGAGGGTGGTCTTCTTGCTCTTCTCGATGGCGTCGATCAGGTTTTGCGCCGATTTTTCCGCAAACCGCGGAAGCGCAAGCAGCTGTTCCT
>JAJYKN010000436.1 GCA_021788515.1 Nitrospirota bacterium
CTCGCCGGTTAAGAAAGTGACGGCTTGGTATTCTTGTTTTTTGCTTTCGAGGCGGCGGTCTTTGGCCGAGAAAATCCTGCCAGTGGCGACGTTGAGGGCGATCGATTTCAATTTTTCTTCCAGGCCCATCACCGTGTCGTTCAACTCCGTGATGTTCGCCTGGCCGATTACCATGAGATTGATGTTGCTGTCTTCTTTTTCGGAGCCCTTGGCATAGGACCCGTAGATAAAAGCGGTCTGCACCCCTTTTAGCCGGGAGAGCGACGCCTTCATCGCACCCTGGACGCCGGTCGTCTTGAAGATCAGCCCTTTCATCTCGGAGAAGATCGGAGAGTTTTTATTCGCGAAATAGTATTTCTGAACGCCCCGTTTCTCTTTACCCAGGAGCCCGATCTTGACCAGGTTGTCCAACTCCCGCTTGATCCCCGCCGCGTCCTTGCCGATGTGGCGGGCTATCTCTCTCAGATAGAAACGATCATCCGGATTGTTAAAGAACAGGCCTAAAAGCTCCGCTCTTGTAGAAGAGAAGAGTTTTGTCAGCACGTTTTTGTTCTCCTCGTGGACAAATATACAACAAGAGTGTACTATTTGTCAACAAGAAAATAAAAAAAATTATCTTTCAGCATGTTAGACAATTTATCAACAGGCTTACTCACAGTTTACAAAATTTTCACAAAAAATAATAGTTTTTAAGCTTAATTTACCATTTTTAATGTTCTTGCTTTCCTGCCGCTTCTTTCACCTGCGCTGCTGATCGCGGGACGCCATGAGGCTGCACTCACTCCGAAAACCGGAGGCATGCATGATATTTACCGCATGAACAGCCTGTTTTTTACATCTTGCCGGATCGCGGGAAATCACGAGCATTGTGCATGTCGATTGAAGAGTCGTTTTGTCCTCTCTGCGCGCTGACGCCTGTTCTCGCGAAGAGGTGCGTTCAAAAAGTCAAACCCTGCTGCCGGTCATCCATGCATCTCCCCGCCTCTCACATTATTTTGCTTTCGTTTGCATCGTAACTTATGGTATACTACTTCGGATAGTTTGTTGACAATTTGTCTTCATCCATGAACGGAGATGTATGAACTTCAGTGAGTTGGATCTGCCCTACGAAGTAAAACAAGGTATCGAGCATACTGGTTTTACGGCATGTACGCCTGTGCAGGAAGCAGTGATCCCCCGTGCGGTCCGCGGAGAAGACGTGGCCGCGCAGGCGCAAACCGGAACGGGGAAAACCGCGGCCTTTCTTATTTCGCTTTTCACACGGTTGGTCAGAAATCCCGGAACGGACCTTGGGAACTCACCCCAGGCGCTCATCATTGCACCCACCCGCGAACTTGCGGACCAGATCTTTCACGAGGCCGAACGGCTCGGGAAGTTCACCGGCTTCCAATGCCTTGCGGTGTACGGCGGCATCGATTACCAAAAGCAGATGGAGGTGCTCCAGAAGGGCGTCGACGTCCTCATCGGCACGCCCGGCAGGCTTATCGATTATTTCAAGCAGAACGTGTACAGCCTCAAAAAAACCCGGTACCTGATCATCGATGAGGCCGACCGCATGTTCGACATGGGGTTCATCGACGACCTGCGGTATCTGCTCAAGAAGATGCAGCCCTACAGCAAGCGGCAGTCCATGTTGTTCTCCGCCACCCTCTCGTACCGCGTGATGGAACTTGCCTACGAATTCATGAACCTGCCGGAAAAGATCTCGATCACGCCCGAGAAGATCACCGTCGACCAGGTCGAACAGGTCCTCTACCACGTGGGCAAGCACGAGAAGGTCCCGCTCCTGCTCGGCCTCCTCAAGAAGGAGCAGCCCTCCCGGGCGCTCATCTTCGTGAACACCCGCCGCGCCGCGGACATGGTTGTTGAGCGTTTGAACCGCAACGGATGGAAAGCCGATGCAATCACCGGCGATATCATCCAGAAAAAGCGGCTCAGGCTCCTCGCGGACTTTAAGGAGGGAAGGCTTCCCATCCTCGTTGCCACCGACGTGGCGAGCCGTGGCATCCACGTTGAAGCGGTAACGCATGTCATCAATTACGACCTCCCTCAGGATGCCGAAGATTACGTGCACCGGATCGGCCGTACGGGCCGCGCCGGGGCCACCGGCAAGGCCTTGAGCCTTGCTGATGAGGAATATGTCTTTTCCCTTGAAGAGATTGAGAAGTATATCGGTCAGAAGATCCCCGTGGAATGGGCCGACGAGACCATGTACGTAAGGGAGATCAGAAGGACTGCCGAAGAGAAGCTACGGGCCGCAGCAGTCTCTCAACAACAGCATCAGCAGCGTCGTCCTCCTTCCAAAAACCGCCGTTTCCCCTCGAAAGCCAGGCAGCACTAGCCCGTTGTACCGCGTCCGGGATCTTGTCCAAAGCAGTTTGTCGAACAGAGTTCTCCCCAACCCCATTACGCGGCGCGGTCCCATGCGACTTCTCGAAAAAAGCTGCGATTCCCTTCGTCCATCAGCCGGTCCAATGCAGCCGCATCCCGAGGCGCGGTGAAAACACCGCCCCGGAACGTGGTATA
>JAJYKN010000437.1 GCA_021788515.1 Nitrospirota bacterium
GCTGGACTTCGAGGGAGTGTTCGCGAAGATGGGCGACTGAATCATCGCGGATATGTTACGATTTGGCGAGTATTGAAGCGGCAAGCGTTTCGTCTATTTCCACGGTGCCGAGGGGCGTTTCCCAGCCGCCTTTAGACATGAGGGATACAGCCGCACCGAGACCGGTGTGGTTCGGCCCGATGAGGACGATGGTGTCCGGAATTTCTATGGACGAGTACAGCGCGCCGGCCACCGGCCCGGAATAAATCAGTCCGGCGTGAGGAGAAACGACGCCGATTGCCCGTTTTCTTTCCGCGCCGGGCACAATGAACCCCTCAACCTGTTTCCTGAGCGCTTCCGAGGAGCCCTGATAAAAGTATCCTGCAACCGCCGGTGCACGAACCATGGGAGCCTCCGCGAAAAAGAGGAACACGAGTCAAGTAGCATGGGTCAAGGTAGTAAAACCCATGTCCTTTTCTGTCATGCCGGACTTGATCGTTCGGCTGAGCTCACGACGAAGTCCGGCATCCAGAAGTTTTTATAAAGACTGGATCCCAGCTTTCGCTGGGATGACGTTCCTGTAGGTACCGGCATAAGATCATAAGATACAGACTCTATTTATTCGATCCCAGGATTTTCTCCGTCGTGCCTTTCGAACGCATATCCGAGAACTTCTGCAGTACGTTTTGAATATGGGGCCTTTGAGTGGTGATTTCACGGAGTTTGTCCTCCGTAATTTCAAGAATGACCGAGTCCTCGGCCGTCTCAACCGTGGCTGTGCGGGGTTTTCCGGTCAGGAAGGCTATTTCACCGAAGAAATCACCGGACCGGAGGACGGCAAGATCCACCCGTTCACCGGACAAAAGCGTCGTGAACACTTTGACGGACCCGCTCGCAATCAGGTAAACCGATTTCCCCTTATCGTTCTGATCGACGATCGCCATGCCTTCCGGCAGCGGATGAACGTTCATCACCTTCGTGAAATCGTTGAATTCCTCCTGTGAGAAGCCGGCAAAAAGCGGGATGACGCTGCTGGCCGGTTTCGGAGCCTCCTTCTCAACGGGCTCCACGCGGTTTTCCTTCACCGTCCTGTTCGAGTGGAGCGCTTCGATCCGCCCTTCAGCCAGCTTGTTCCCCGGCTCGATGCGCAACGCCAGCTTGTACTGCGCGAGGGCCTTGACCACGGCCCCTTTTTCCGCGTACAGGTCGGCAGCGGTCATGTATTCCTGCACGGCGTTGGACTTCTGGTTCAGTTTCTGGTAAGCATCTCCGATGCGGACGCGGATGATCGGGTCGGGATCGATTGTATACAGCTTCTCCATCTCAGCGATCACGGCTTTCCAGTCGGATTTGCTCACATATTTCTGGATCGCATCGATGAGCTTCGGTTTGTCCGCGGGATTGACGGCCGGCCCCTTGGACGCCGGCTGGGCCACTGTCGGCGGAGTATCAAGAACTTGCTGCTGAGGAGGAGTTTTCTCGGAAACAGCAGGCGCCGTTGGTTCCGGAGCTTTTTGCGGAGGGGGGGGTGTTTCGGGAACAGACGACGCCGTGGGTTCGGCTGCCTTCTGCTTGGACTGGATCTTCTGACTCGTCCCTTTTTCCCGCGCATCGGAGTACTGCTGCAAAACCTGCAGAACCCGCGGCCTTCGGTTGATAAGCTCGCGCAGCTGGTCCTCGGTCACTTCCAGGATGACAGCCTCTTCCGCAGTTTCAACAGTGGCGGTACGGGGTTTGCCGGTCAGAAAGGACATTTCGCCGAAAAACTCATTGGGGTAGAGCACGGCCAGGTTCAGCCGTTCCCCGCTCGGAACGATCGTATGGACCTTAACGGTGCCGCTGGCGATGACATAGACGGACTTGCCCGTATCTCCCTGTTTCACGATAACATGGCCCGGCTGCAGCGTGTGGACGACCATCATCTTGGTAAAGTCTTCGAATTCTTCGTGTGTGAACCCGGCAAAGAGCGGAATAACGCTGTGTGCAGGCTTCGGGGCGCCTTCCTCGACGACATCCGCTCTTTTTTCCGTCATCGCCTTGTTCGAATGAAGCGACGACATCCTGTCCTGCGCTTGTTTGTCTTGCGGATCAAGCCGGAGGGCAAGCTTGTATTGGGCAAGGGCTTTGACGATCACGCCCTTGAGCGCATAGAGGTCCGCGGCATAGACATACTCGCGCACGGCATCAAGGAGCTGGTTCAGTTTCTGGTACGCATCGCCGATCCTTACCCGGATGATGGGATCGGGTTCAAGATCGAAGAGCTTCTCCATATCGGCTATGGCCGCCTTCCAGTTGGACTTGCCGATATTTTTCTGGATCGAATCGATCAGCTGCGCTTTTTCGGATGCCATAAGAAGCTCCTGTTCGGGGAAAACAGCTCGTGAATCTGCTCATAGCTCATGGTTCATAGTAAAAGCTTTTGCTATAAGCTATCAGCTATGAGCTGTTTTTTCGTCTTTATAACGAGTCCTTGACTTTTTCCAGTGTGCTTTTCACGCGCTGTTCGTGATAGTTGTGCAGGACTTCCCTGATCCGC
>JAJYKN010000438.1 GCA_021788515.1 Nitrospirota bacterium
CATTCTTGGTCCTGTGGTAGAACTGCCCATGCTTCTGCTTTCGGCGCGAATATTGTTAGGATTGAAAGAACGTTTCGCCTTGATAAAGACCGGTTGAGGAGACAGTATGGTTATTACAAAATCAATATTCCTATTTATCCTTGCCGGTCTTCCGGAGATCGGCGGCGGGTATCTCGTCTGCTCTGGCTGCGGGAAGGAAAAAGCATCTGGGTCGCGCTGGCCGGGGCTGTTGTTCTGATTCTGTACGGAATCATCCCCACCTTGCAACCCGCCAGCTTCGGCAGGGTGTACGCGGCTTACGGTGGCGCGTTCGTTGTGATGTCCATTCTTTGGGGCTGGAAGGTAGATAACGTCATGCCCGACCGTTTCGACTTAATAGGCGGGTTGATCTGTCTCGCAGGCGTTGGCGTCATTATGTACTGGCCAAGGGGTTAGAAAAATGAAGTTCGCCGTATTCGGAGATATCCACGGAAACATCGAAGCCTTGCAGGTGGCCTATGACGCGGCACAGCAGGCCGGAGCCGAGAAGATATACCATCTCGGGGACCTGGGCGGATACTCGCCTTTTGTGAACGAGGTTGTTGACTTTCTCGTTGAACATGCTATCGAAGGCGTTCAGGGCAACTACGATGAGACAGTTGCGAATGACCGGGAACACTGCGGGTGCAAATATGAAGACCCGATCCAGGAAGAGATGGCGAACAAGTCCTTTTTCTGGACAAAAGAGCACGCATCTGAAAAAGCCAAGAAATACATGCGGGGACTCCCAGTCAGCCGGTCATTCAGCGCATACGGGGACAAGGTGCTGTTGTTCCATGCAACACCCTCGAAGAACAATCTTTATTGGTACGAGGATCGGCCGGAGAAGTTCTTCCATGAGATGGCGGGGAAGACGGACGCCGACATTTTTATCTACGGCCATACGCATAAGCCGTACCGGAAGGATATCGAGAACAAAATATTCATCAACGCCGGGAGCGTGGGCAAGCCGAAGGACGGCGACCCCAGGGCATGCGTGACACTGGTCGACATTACACCGGATGACGTACAGGTCGAGTTCCTGCGCGTGCCTTACGACGTGGAAAAGGCGGCACAGGCGATAGTGGAGAACGGGATGCCGGAATACTTTGCAGATCGGTTGCGGGAGGCGAGATGACAAGAATCATGGAAAAGCAGGGAACTTTCCTAATTGGCAGTGTGCGATTATTACCAACACAGAATTCTCTCTTGACAATCATATGAACATATGATAATTTAATCATATGAAAAAACAAGTCAAGATGCTCGGCGCTCTGGCGGACGAAACCAGGCTCAGGATGTACCTTCTCCTTTCCAAGAACGAATTGTGCGTCTGCGAACTGATGATGATCCTGCATATGGAACAGTCGCGGATATCTCACTGCCTGCGGATTCTGAAAGAGGCCGGTCTGGTTGAAAGCCGCCGGGAAGGCAAGTGGATCGTATATTTCGAGAACCCCGAAGTCGCGGACAGCTCCTTTCTCCAGGAACTGAAAAAAGAGACACAACTCCCGTCCGAATATACGAATAAACTCGCTTCCTGCAGGACCGGTCAGGTGCGGACAGCGGGGATATCGAAAACTCTCAGAAAGGCCATTGCTTGATGAAGATAGAGATCCTCGGTTCCGGATGCCCCAAGTGCAGGAGCCTGACAGCTCTCGTCGAGCGAGTGGTCAAAGAGACCGGTATTACGGCTGAGATCGTCAAAGTTGAGGACATCGCGGAGATCGTGAAACGGGGAGTGCTGTCAACGCCGGTGCTCGTGATTGATGGTGAAATAAAGCTCGTCGGCAGAACAGCTTCGGCGGATGAAATAAAGAAATGGATCGGAAATGATAGGTAAAGAAGGAGGCGAAATGAGGTTGAGGCTAATGATTCTGGCGGTTCTGGTACTGACGCTTTCAGCGTCGTGCAGTAATGCAGGCAGTCTCGATGCTTCGCTGAACAAGGCGAAGACCGAGGGCAGAATCGTGATGCTGGAACTCGGTTCCGTGGGCTGTATTCCTTGTGAGCAGATGAAGCCGGTGATGGCCAAACTGTCCGATACCTATAGGGGAAAAATCGACGTGATATTTATTGATGTGAAGAAAGACCATGACGCTGCGCAACGGTATGGTGTTTACATGATTCCTGTGCAGGTCTTTCTGAAGAGCGGCAAGGAGTTTCACCGGCATGTAGGATTCTATCCTTACGAAGAAATCGCAGCCATGCTGAAAAAGACGGGGATATAGTCGTCATGGAAAACCAAATTTGCTACTGCTTCGGGTACTCGGAAGAGGACATAACGCGGGATGTGCTGGCAAACAATGGCCGCTCTCTGATCATGGAACGGATACTTGCGGAAAAGAAGGGCGGAGGGTGCAACTGCGGAACGAACCATCCGCTCGGACGGTGATGCCTGGCTGATGTCCGCCGGGTTGTGGACAAGGCAAAGGCAGTGTTGAAAAACGCATAGCGCGTCTCGCGCAGAGGGCTTTCGATGCAGCACTTGTTG